>JAFWZG010000104.1 GCA_017517385.1 Akkermansia sp. | reverse complement strand
TTATGCCTGCGTGCGGCTGATTAACAGGCTGCTGGTGGTTGTAGTAGAATCCACCATAGCTCAGAGCTGCAAGGAGTAAAAAGAATATAAGGCTGAGGGTATAGCTCTTCTTTTTAGAAGAACTAGTGTGAGGCTTGGTTGTAAGCTGATGTTTGATATTTTTTGAACTTTCTCCGGATTGAGAAGAGGGTGTACTTTTCAGGCTATTCAGCCATTCCTGAGCGGATTGCCAGCGCGCAAGGCGCTTCATGTTCAGTGCTTTATCAATACTGCTGAGCACATGCTCCGGGAAGCGCTCGGCAAGAGAGGCTCTGCCTGTTAAGGGGAGATATTCACCCTCATCCGCGCGTTCTGTGGAAGAAGGGGGAAGCTCTCCCGTGATAAGGTGGTAACAGGTGGCGCCGAGGGCGTAAAAATCAGTCCACGGGCCGCGTTTACCTCCGGTTGTATGCTGTTCAAGCGGCATGTAACCGGGGGTGCCGATGTGGCTGTGAGAGTGGGTGCTCTCCAGAGCGCGTGCGGTGCCGAAATCAATGAGAATCGGCTCGCCGTCTTCGCGCAGCAGGATGTTGTTCGGCTTGATATCGCGGTGGATGAGCCCTTGAGAGTGGAGGTAATCCAAAGCGAAGAGTGAGATTTTATTGCCGACTATGTGGTGAAAGTTTTGGAGGAATCGGTGAAGAAACGGCAGCATCTTCAGGAATATCTTATGGATTAGAGGAAATTATACAAAATATAAAGTGTGATGGAAAGCAGGAAATATCGGATTTTTACATAGATGAAAGCAATGTGACCCCATCATATGGACTCATATTCTAGCAGTTTTGTTTAAGGGGAACTGCAGAAAGTGAAAAATCCGAGAGATGGTGAGGCTAGTCACGGAGTCAGAGCTAGTGAGTAGAAACTCAATAATTTAACACCACGCTGAATGTCGTCCTTCCCGGGGTTCACGGATGAGGTGGACATCCGCCCGCCGAGTTTATGCTATTTGGGCGGAGGTACCGAAAATCTTTAGAACAGGTTCTTCTTCCAGTCGGCTTTTTTTCCACCGGCCGAGAGTAGGATGCGTATGCATTCAAAGTGTTTATTTTCTGAGGCTAAGTAGAGAGGAGTATTACCGTTCCGACTCTCCTTATTGACCTCAATACCGGGTTGAGCAAGCAGGAGTAGTACGCATACGACATGGCCATTGTATGCAGCCCAGTGGAGGGGGGTCCAACCAATTTGATTTCCCTTATTGACGTCAATTTCGGGTTTATTGAGCAGGGATTGCACGCATTCGGTATTGCCACTGTGGACAGCCCAGTGGAGGGGAGTCCAGCCGCTTTGATTCTCTTTATTGACGTCAATTCCGGGCACTGAAAGTAGAGTGAGCGCGCATTCTGTATGGCGTTTGGTGATAGCCACGCAGAGGGGAGTGTTGCCTTTATTATCCACTTTGTTCACGTCAATTCCCGGTGCAGCGAGCAGAAGGCGCACGCAGTCAGTATGGCCGTTGGCGGCAGCGATGATGAGAGGGGTCTCCCCGTTACCTTTTGTTGCCATGTTGACATCAATCCCGGGCGCTGCGAGTAGGGCGCGTACGCATTCTGTATGACCATTAGCGGCAGCGATATAGAGGGGAAATTTACTCCACCACCGGCTCGCTTTGTTCACATTCGCCCCGGCTGTAAGGAGGAGTGTAACCATATGCGCCTCTCCTCTCTTGGCAGCCTTGAGGAGGGTTTTGTCATATTTCTCCGGGGTAATCCCAAGATGAGCAAGCTCTTCCTGAGCTTGTGCGCGGGTCAATGAGGGTTGGATTGTTTTGTGCGCGGGAACGGTCTGCGGGTCAATTTCGATTGGAGTAATTCTCACGCTCAGCTGACCTGTCAGAGCCTCCAACCATTCCTGAGCGGATTGCCAGCGCTCGTCAATTTTTATGCGTAGGGCTTTATCAATACTGCTGAGGACGTGCTCCGGGAAGCGCCCGGCTAGGGAAGCATTGCCGGCTAATGGGATATACCCATCCTTATCTATACGCTCCAAGGAATGAGGAGGAACCACACCCGTGATGAGGCGGTGACAGGTGGCACCGAGGGCGTAAAAATCTGTCCACGGGCCGCGATTACCTCCGGCTGAGAGCTGTTCGAGCGGCATGTAACCTGGGGTGCCAATCTGGGTGTGGGAGAGGGTGTTTTCCAGAGTGCGCGCAGTACCGAAATCAATGAGGATAGGCTCGCCGGTGGCGTTCATCAGGATATTGTTTGGCTTAATATCGCGGTGGATGATCCTTTGTGCGTGAAGGTAACCCAGCGCGCTGAGGATTTTTTCCAGTACGGGCAGCAGCCATTCTGCGGTGATATCATCCGGAGCAGGCGCGGCCTTCTGCAGCTCCGTACCCTCCACATGAGGCATCACGTAGTAGGCCGTGCCGAGAGCCTTGAAGGCAGCTAGGATAGGTACGATGTTCGGATGGCTGAGGCGGGATAGTATTTTGGCTTCATTCAGAAAGCGCTTGAGAGCCCAGTCGTACTCATCTTTTTTGGTTTCACCCCACGGGCCTACTTTCAGAGAATTCATATCACGGAAACATTGCCATCCCATAGAGGCTCGATAACGAGCCTCTATGGCGCATGATTGCTGGATGTATGGATGATTTTCTTTGAAAAAGGTTTAGGAATTAGGGGGAATAATCTTTTGGCGGGTTCTTGCTGTCCCATATCAAATAAGC
>JAFWZG010000005.1 GCA_017517385.1 Akkermansia sp. | reverse complement strand
TCGTACAGTCGGGATTTCCCCTCGAACTTCCTCTTCCACGGTTTGTTACCTCCCCGCAGTTGTTCTTCAGGTCTGGGATTCCGCATCATCGCGGCTCCGCGCGGACTTTCACCGCAGTGCGCATATCGCGTCGGTCGTACATCAGAACGCCCGCAAATATGCGGGCGTTTTTCATGGTGCGGGAGTAATGGGAGAAATCACCTGTATCACCTCCTCACCCTGAGTCTCTGGTTTGCATTCAAGAGCTTCATTCATCCCCTTCAAAGCCTGCACAGCAGGAGTAAAGCCGGCGTCCGCTGCACGCTGCCACCAGCGCCGGGCCGCCTCCCTATCCTGAGGCAAGCCCTGATAACCATTATATAGCATGAGGCCATAGCGGAACTGCGAGCGCACATCGCCCGCCTCTGCCGCGCGGTATATGCGCTCGTGAAAGTTCTTCAGCTCACGCTCCTGCACTTCAGGCGGCAAGTCAGATTCACCCGGCACCTGCTGCCGGACTGCGGCGTGGCGCTGCAAAGTATTGGGAGCAGGACGCCCGGCATAACTGATGAACCAAGGAATCATGACGGCCAGGCAAACTGAATAGAACATGACGAATTGCAGTAGGCTGGTATCCGCCTTGGGCCTCAGAGCAAAGAGCCGCGGCACTCCGCGGCTTCCCCCGCTCCGCCGCCTGTGCCGACGACGCTCACGGCGTTCATAGGCGTGGCGTACAGATACACGCACCCTGCCACGGGCCGCCATACCGGCCAGTTCCGGAGCACAGCGCAAGCGCTCCTGCCGCTCCAGCCAGGCGTCATAATCAGCCCGGCGTTCCGGTGAGCCTAGCACACGGTATGCCTCAGCCACCAGTTTAAACTTCTCCTCAGCTGCCGGATTACCTACATTGAGATCAGGATGGTACAGCTTGGCGCGGCGGCGGTATGCAGCTTTAATTTCTACAGCATCCGCCCCCCTTCGCACCTCCAAAAGCTCGTAATAATCCGTACGCATCACCTCTCCGGCGCCATTTTATCATAGGCGTCCATGCAAGGAAAGACGAAAATGCCGAATTAACTTTACAACAATGTTACAAATGCTATACTAGGGAACAGAAGATTAATTATTATGCACATCCCCCGCACAGAAAGAAGCATAGAGTTCATAGCCCGCGGGGCCAGCGTCGGGCTGCTGGCACTATATACACCTGTGGTACTGCTCACGATAGTGGTAGGGGTGTGCTGCGCTGCCCCGTACACAAGCGCCGACGTGACGCTATATATTATCCGGCTAGCGGAACTGCTGGGTATTAAGCCGGATACTGTATTGATGCTCAGCACCGTAGTACCGCTAACTCATGCAGTACTACTACACATCAACCGCCGGGATGGAGTAGGCGGTGGGCGATGGCTCTTGTATATGAGCGTTTTCTGTGCTCCGGCAGTGCTTGGCTGCATCTACTATGCCGGCATGATGATACTTAGCCTAGGGGATATCAATCACTAGGCGCTAGCAGAGCTGCCCACACAAAATCAATAAAACGCCAAGATGGCAGCCAGCCCAAAGCTCGCAGCTGCGCGGAATCTATAATTGAGGAAGTACCGCCGCGTCTACTAGCCGGGGCATCTTCCGAGGTAGCAGGAATTCCGGAGAGTCGCTCCATCATCGCATACGCCTCAGCCTTAGTGAAAGCTTCACCACTCACAGGGTATACGCCTTTACCCCCACGCACGGCCAGCACCAGCAAAGCTTCAGCGGCATCCTGCACATGGAGATAATTCAGAACACGGTTCGGCCCACCGGAAAGCCGGGGCTCGCGAGCCAGATGGCGGCGCAGCAACTCACAGCGCCCCGGGCCATAGATGGGCGCCAGACGCGCCACAGCACCACCAGCGCCAAGGATTGCCCGCTCAGCCTCCTGAAGCACAGCATTGCGCTCTGTAGCTCCGGCATATAACGAAGTGGAGGAGCAAAACACACAGCGTCCGGCCATTCCAATGCTCCCCAGCGCGCTCACAGCTCCAAGATAACAACGCCGGTAATCCTCCACAGAGCCACCACGAGTAGCTAGGCAGCTGAATACATAATCCGGCTCCCCCTCTTGTTTCAAAACACGTACCAACACTTCAGCATCAGCAGCATCGGCGCATATATCAGCCGCAGCCGCCGGGGAAGAATCAATAGTAAGCACCTGTGCCCCAAGCTCACGGCAGCGCTCAGCAAGGATACGCCCCAGATATCCGGCCCCGAGCACCCACACTCGCTGCCCATTCAGAATCATCCTATTGAAGCACCTCGGTGGGTCCAAATCAGCTCAGCCAACTCCAAATCCCCCGGGAGGGTAATTTTCAGATTCGGCCCGGTCTGCACCAGACGGGTAGGAATACCAAGGGTCTCCAGAGCGCTCACTTCATCCGTGACCACAAGCCCCTGCTCTGCCACGCAGGCATACGCACGGCGCAACAGATCAATGTCAAAAATCTGCGGTGTCTCCATGCCCCAAAGGCAGTCTCGGCTTACTTTCTCAGGCAAGCTACAGGCATCCGCATCCGCGCGTTTCAGCGTATCCACCACCGGGTGGGCACAAGCGGCAGCACCCGTCTGCGCTGCCGCTTCCAGACAAAGCTGAATACCATGAGGTGTGATGAGCGGTCGTGCACCATCATGCACAGCTACCCAGCGGGTCTCAACCGGCAACGCCGCAAGCCCGGCCGCCACGGAGTCCTGCCGCTCGGCACCACCGTCCACTCTCAGCACCGGCACCGGGTATGAAGACGAAGCCAGCCCAACAGCTTCCCAGCGCTCTTCAGGGCATACCACCACCACCGCTGCACATCCGGCATCCACAAATGCCTGCACACTGCGGCACAGCACCGGCTCTCCGGCCAGCGGTGCGGCCAGTTTATCAAATCCGGCTCGGCGGGAACTCCCCGCTGCCACAATGACGGCACAGAACATAAAATCAGGAGAGACGGGCTCCAACCAACTTAGAAAGCAGCTTACCGGGAGCGGCACCGGCCGTACGAGCCTGCATCTCCTTCATCACGCGTCCCATATCCTTTTTGGATGTAGCGCCAAGCTCTGCGATAACAGCCTCCAGAATGGGCAGCACTTCCGCCTCCGTCATCTCAGCGGGCAGGAAAGCAGAAAGAGCCTTAATTTCAGCCTGCTCCTTCTCTGCCAGCTCAGGACGACCGGCCTGCTCATACATGGCGATAGCATCCTCTCGCTGCTTAATCTGCTTGCGCACCACATTCTGAGCCTCATTATCAGGAAGCTGCTCCTGAGCATTGCCCTTAGCCACCTGAGCATTCTGCAGAGCAGCCTTAAGACTGCGCAATGCACCCAGCGTCAGCGAATCCTTCCCAAGCATAGCCGCCTTCATTCCGGCGGTAATGGAATCATAAATTGTACTCATAACGCAGCCATTCTACATTCTTCCCGCCTACTGTGCAAGGAAAATGAGCGTGCAGCTCAGCCGAAATCACTTCTGCCCCGTATAAATAGTAGCAATGCCCCCCATGAGCGGCAAGGCCGTAGGCATGAAATACCCACAGTTGGCAAGTAGCTCCTTGAATGCTTCACCACGCGGGAAGGTTTCTATACTATCCCCCAAGTAATCATATGCGCCCATGTTACCTGTGAGCCAACCGGCAATTCTCGGCAGAATATTGTGCAGATAGAAGCGATAAGGACCCGCCAGCACACCTTCAGGCATACTGAAATCCAGCACGAGCAAGTGCCCACCGGGGAGCAAAACGCGACGGAACTCACGCAGCGCCTTTGCGTAGTCAGCCATGTTCCGCAGGCCGAAAGCTACCGTAGCGGCATCAAAGCTCTCATCCGCCAGCGGCAGATTCATCGCATCCGCCTCTAGCACATTCGTCAGCCCGCGTTGCACCGCCACATCCAGCATGGGACGGCAGAAATCCGTTCCCAGCACCTCCACCTCAGGCAATGCCCGCTTCACGGTCAGCGCCAAATCGCCGGTACCGGTCGCTATATCCAGCAGATTACGCGGCTTCCATTCCGCGATAATCTTCAGCGCCCTTTCCCTCCACAGAATATCTGAACCGAGGGAAAGAACGTGATTAGCCGTAACATAGCGACTTGCTATCGACGAAAAGACCTCATGTACAAAGCCGGGATCCTGCATGAAATCAGATCTACTCAGTCGGATTCCGCTTACATATTCGCCACCAGCACATCACCAAAGGCGCTGGTGCTCAGAGCAGTAGACCCGGGAATCATCTCAGCGAGGTCAGCGGTAACAGTCTTAGCGGTAATGGCAGCCTCAATAGCAGCCACGATGGCATCAGCGGCTTCAGTCCAGCCCATGTAGCGCAGCATCATCTCAGCAGAGAGGAGGAAGGAACAGGGATTGGCCTTATCCAGATTTGCCAGTGCGGGAGCGGTACCGTGTGTAGCCTCAAAAACGGCATGACCGGTCTTGTAATTGATATTACCACCGGGAGCGATACCGATACCACCCACCTGAGCGGCGAGAGCATCAGAGCAGTAGTCTCCATTCAGATTCAGCGTGGCCACCACGGAATGCTCCTTGGGATGAATGAGAATCTCTTGCAGGAACGCGTCACAGATGCAGTCCTTAATGATGATGCCATTGGGTAGACGGCACCATGGGCCCTTACCGATAACCTCTGCGCCGAACTCACGCTTGGCAAGCTCATAGCCCCAATCGCGGAATGCGCCCTCGGTAAACTTCATGATATTGCCCTTGTGCACCAACGTGACAAACGGGCGATTGTTCTCAATGGCATACTGAATAGCAGAGCGAACCAGACGCTCCGTACCCTCGCGGGAAACGGGCTTAATGCCAAAACCGGAGGAGTTCGGGAAGCGCACCTTACCAGCGCGTTCCGGATAATTCTCAGAAAGCCAAGCAAAGAAGATTTCCGCCTCAGGGCTGCCCTCCTTAAACTCCACACCGGCATAAATATCCTCCGTATTCTCGCGGAAGATGACCATATCCACCAGTGAGGGCTCCTTAACGGGAGTCTCAATACCATTAAAATAACGCACAGGGCGCACACAGCAGTAGAGATCAAGCCCCTGACGCAGCGCCACATTCAAGGAGCGAATACCACCGCCCACAGGTGTAGTCAACGGGCCCTTAATGCCCACGAGATAATCACGGAAAGCTTCCACCGTTTCATTCGGCAACCATGTACCGACCTCATCAAAAGCCTTCTGACCCGCCAGTACTTCCTTCCACATAATGGCACGGGTGTCACCATAGGCGGATTTCACGGCGGCATCTATCACCCTTTTAGCGGCGCGCCAGATATCCGGGCCGGAGCCATCACCGATAATGTGAGGAATGATGGGAAAGTTCGGCACCTGCAATCCCTGCGGGGCCATGGTAATGGGAGCTGCGTTACTCATGATGTATCAATGTGTTTATGTTTAAAAATGGGATTAGTTAGCGGACGACGTCTGAGCCGGAGCATTTCCGGCAGATTTGCCGGCTGCGGGGGATTCCACCGCGTAGCAGAAAATAATCACAATCAGCACAAGAAGCGGCGGCAGAATATAATACAGAGGCCCCTCGGGCTCCACCTGCTTTACTTCAGCGGAGGCAACCTTGAGCTTCGACAGCCGGGAGCCTTTCTTCGAATCACCGACAGGCGCCGCAACAGGGGGCATCTTGATAGCGTCGGCAGCCATTGGGTTGGAGCCGGCTTTGTTTGTCTTGGGAAGAGCCATAATGAATCAGTTGTTCGCGTGGCATTGTACCATATGTATACAGAATTGCAATGACAAAACATGCCAAATCGAGTCAGAATCATCCTTCTAGACACTTATAATAGAAAAAAGCGCCGGCGAGGACGGAATTCGGGGTTGACTTTAGCAAAGCAAACGGGCATAATACCCCCTGTTATGAAGAAACCCGTAACCGTAACCGTGACCGGCGCCGCCGGCAATATCGCATACTCTCTGCTGTTCCGCATTGCAGCCGGCGAAATGCTGGGTGCTGACCAGCCCGTTATTCTGAAGCTGCTTGAAATCACCCCCTGCTTGGACAAGCTGAAGGGCGTAGTGATGGAGCTCGAGGACTGCGCCTTCCCGCTGGTGCAGGAAATCGTCCCCACAGATGATCCCGCGGTGGCTTTCAAGAACGCTGACTGGTGCATGCTCGTGGGTTCTGTCCCCCGCAAGGCCGGTATGGAGCGTAAGGATCTTCTTTCCATCAATGGCAAGGTATTCGTGGGTCAGGGCAAGGCCATTGCCGAGAACGCCGCTCCCGGCTGCAAGGTATTCGTGGTGGGCAACCCCTGCAACACCAACTGCCTCATCGCTATGACCAACGCTACCGGCATGCCCAAGGAGAACTTCTTCGCCATGACCATGCTGGACGAGTACCGCGCCAAGGCTCAGCTCGCAGCCAAGGCCGGCGTAGCCGTCTCCGAGGTGACCAACATGACCATCTGGGGCAACCACTCCGCTACTCAGTACCCGGACTTCACCAACGCCAAGATTGGTGGCAAGCCTGCCACCGAGGTTATCACCGACTCCGAGTGGCTCAAGACTGACTTCATCAAGACCGTGCAGCAGCGTGGCGCCGCCATCATCGCCGCTCGCGGCCTTTCCTCCGCCGCTTCCGCAGCCAACGCTGCTCTCATGACCGTGAAGAACCTCACCACCCCCACTCCTGAGGGTGACTGGTACTCCGTGGCCCGTTACAGCGACGGCACCAAGTACGGCCTTCCCGAAGGCATCATCTGCTCCATGCCCAGCCGCACTGAAGCTGACGGCACCCTCACCATCGTGGAGGGCCTGCCCATCGACGAGTTCTCCCGTGGCAAGATTGACGCTTCCTGCGCCGAATTGCTTGAGGAGCGCGCCGAAGTACTTGGCTAAAGCTGATTTTCAGCGAGGTGTTTTATTCGATAGCCTGCCATGTGCAGGCTATCGTTTTTTGCGCTAAGGGCACGCAAGGAATGAATCCGGCGTCATACTGTGTCATTCTAAGACATGCCGCCTTGACGCCGCGCGCGCGTGCTGATAGACTGAGCTTCATATACCATGGGTAAGACATTATACAGGAAAGTTTGGGACACGCATACGGTAGGAATCCTGCCGGATGGCCGCACGCAGCTCTTTATTGCCACACACTTCGTGCACGAAGTCACCTCCCCGCAGGCCTTCGCCATGCTCAGAGAGCTGAACCTACCCGTTCTCCATCCTGAGCGCACCTTCGCCACCGTGGACCACATCATCCCCACCGACAATCAGGCTGAGCCCTTCGCGGATCCCCGTGCGCAGACCATGCTGAACGCGCTGCGCAGCAACTGTGCAGCAGCCGGCATCCGCCTCTTTGACTTGCCCACTGGCCAACAGGGTATCGTGCACTCTATCGGGCCGGAGCTGGGCATCACCCAGCCGGGTATGACAATCGTGTGCGGTGACTCCCACACAGCTACTCACGGCGCGGTAGGCTCCATTGCCATGGGCATCGGCACCACACAGGTGCGTGATGTGCTCGCTACTCAGACGCTTGCTATGCTGCCCCTGAAGGTGCGTAATGTACGCGTGGAAGGCACCCTGCGCCCAGGCGTAACGGCTAAGGACGTTGCGCTCTACATCATCGGCAAGCTCGGCGCTGACGGCGGCTTGGGCTACGCCTATGAGTTCGGTGGCTCCGCCATTGAGAACATGGAAATGGACGGCCGCCTAACTCTCTGCAACCTCGCCATCGAAGGAGCCGCCCGCTGCGGCTACGTGAACCCGGATGAAAAGACCTTCGCTTACCTGAAGGGCCGTCCCTACGCCCCGAAGGGCGCTGAGTGGGAGGCTGCAGTAGAGCGCTGGAAGAGCTTCGCTAGTGATGCGGATGCCGAGTACGATGACGTTGTGATTTTTGACGCAGATGATATTGAGCCTACAGTCACCTGGGGTATCTCACCTGATATGAGCATCGGCATCAACGGCACCATCCCCTCCCCTGATGATACGGATAATCCAGAAACCCGCAAGGCACGCCTGACCGCCCTTGAGTACATGAAGATGCAGCCCGGCCAGAAATTGAAAGGTATGCCCATCAATGTCGTCTTCATCGGCTCCTGTACCAATGGGCGCATTTCTGATTTCCGAGCTGTAGCCCCGCTACTGAAAGGCAGAAAAGTGGCCAAGGGTGTCAAGGCGCTGGCAGTCCCCGGCTCTCAGGAGACAGCCAATCAATGCGAAGCCGAGGGCATTGCCGACATCTTCCGAGCCGCCGGTTTCGAGTGGCGCCTAGCAGGTTGCTCCATGTGCCTGGCCATGAACCCCGATAAGCTGCAAGGCGACCAGATTTGCGCCAGCACCAGCAACCGTAACTTCAAGGGCCGCCAAGGCAGCCCCACAGGCCGCACGCTGCTCATGAGTCCGCTGATGGCCGCTGCTGCTGCCGTAACCGGCACCGTAGCAGACCCCCGCGAGGTATTCGACATCCGCTAACCATCAAATTTTATACTCACATGCCTCTTAACAAAATCATCTCCATCACCGGCAAGGCCGTTCCCGTACCCGGTGCCGATATGGATACCGACCGCATCATCCCCGCGCGCTTCCTCAAATGTGTTACCTTCGACGAGCTGGCCGGCACGATGTTCTACGATGAACGCTTCAATGCCGATGGCAGCAGCAAAGGCCACCCCATCGATGCACCTCAGCACGTTGGAGCCGCTATTATTCTGGGCGGAGAAAACTTCGGCTGCGGATCCTCCCGCGAGCATGCACCTCAGGCCATCAAGCGCAGCGGTATAAAAGCCGTTGTTGCCGAAAGCTTTGCTGAAATCTTCTTCGGCAATAGCTCCGGCATCGGCATGCCCTGCGTCTGTGCCACCCACGAGCACCTCGAAAAAGCCATCACCATCACCACTGAGCAGCCCGACACAGAATGGACGCTGGACTTGGCAGCAATGACCCTCAGCTGCCCCGCAGTCACCCTGCCCATCACCATGCCCGCTGAACCGAGAGAAGCGCTCATGCAGGGCCGCTGGGATGCTGTGGTGGAGCTCATGAATGCCCCGGAAGCCGTTGCCGCGCTGGCGGCGAAACTCCCGGCTCCGGCTCTCTCCTGAAGCACATCTTCATGCTAGCCACCATCACACCTCTGATTGCACGCGGTGTCATTGATAACACGCTGCAGGATCTCATTGATTTGCGCCTCTGGTGCACAGATGAGGCAGAGCCCCTGCACCTCCGCATGCGCGGCAACTGCTTGCGTGATATTGCGGGGTGCAGACTGACGTTTACCAACACGGCCGCCGGCAGCCCGCCCGCGACCATGCCTCCGCTTATTGATGAGCTGAGGCGCTCAGCCGGCACAGCACAGTTCACGGCAGGAGATATCACTTTCTCCCGCCGCGTGATGGAGAGAGATAATCGGCAAGCCATTGCCAACCATCTCTATATCGAGTTCTTTGTAAATGAAAGCGTTCGTGTGCTCATGGAGTTCAGCGCCGTGAGCTACACGCTTTCCCTGCCCCAGTGGGAACAGAACTGGGAAGGCGATAATCTGCAATCCCTCCTGAATATGGAGGCCCTGCGCGCCCACGTGCGCAGCAACGTGAAGAGCTACAAAGGCCCGGCCATGAACGGACTCGGTGAGGACATGCCCCCCTGTGAGTGGGATTACCGCCTGAACCGAGCCGAGGCGAGCATGGCTATCTACCCCACCATTCATGAAAAGTTCGGCCCCATACCCGGGGGCTATCTTTCTGCCGCATTCGTGATGGACCGTACCGAGTTCCTCGGGCAGATTGCGATGGAGGAGGAAGCGGACATGCCACCGGACCAAGAAATCATTAATCATGATTGGGAAGTGATTGACTTCATGGCACCGTACGAAAAAGAGGTGCGTATCGCCATGCGCCATCCACTCTTTGAAGAAACCTCTCACATGACCGCCGTGGTACAGGAACAACTGCTGGAAAAACACCGTACCACACTGAGCCTAGGCAAAGAAGGTGCGGATTTCCTCTCGCTGTACGCCAGCATCGTCACCCACACCTTATCCACCATTCTACTCACCGGCCAAGAGCTGTACTCCACAGCTTTAGCCTCCGAGCGCATGGAAGCCCTCTGCCGGCGCCTCACTTGCTTAGCACAGATGATAGATAAGCTCCCTCCGGCTTCCCGCGCACCCCTGCAAGACGCAGCTGAAAACCTCATGATGAATATGCGTCTCTTCATAGCAACCATCCCGGGCTAAGCCCATTCCCACCTTTCCATGTATCTGGCCCAGGAACGCCGTCAATATATCCTCCGCCTGCTGGAGCAACGCGGCAGCATACGCACGACAGCCCTCGCTAGAGAGCTGGGGGTCACAGATGAAACTATCCGCACAGACCTCGTGGCCATGCAAGCCCGTGGCCTCCTGCAACGCATCCACGGTGGCGCACGCTACCAGTTGCCGTCAGCGCCGGGGACAGATGACAGCCCCCGCTTGGACGTGCAGCTCGCACGGCTGGTTGCAGCCCGCGTGTCCGCAGGCAAGCGCATTTATGTTGACGCCGGGCCGTTTGCACGCGTCTTGGCCACTCAGCTACAATCCACCCCCTGCACGTTCATCACCCCTTCGCCCAGATTACTAAGCGCCATGGCCCCTCTGGCCATCCCTCACCGGGTCATCTGTACCGGTGGCGAACTGGAAAAAAGCAGTGGCCTGCTTACACAGCCAGAACCAGCCGCTATTCTCCACGCACTACACCTGGATATCGCCATCCTCTGCCCGCCGGCCCTCAGCCCCACTCACGCATCTTACAAACACTCCGCACATGCAGCATGGGCAGCGGCTGCCTCCCAAATTGCACCTTACACGCTGCTGGTAGTTCCCGCTGCGGCACTTACTGCAAACGCCACTCACAGCGTGTCCCTGCCCCCTTACGAAATAATAACCGAAGATAATATACCGGACTCTTTCTCTCACGTCCCCGCTACCACCGTGCCCTTCATCTCAGAGGATACTCTTAACGATTTCGGTTACTAAAAAATGCTTTCTCCTAAAAATGACTTGACCCGGCAAGCCTAAGCCTGTCGGGTCGAAATCGTTAGCGAACTCCTCGCTATTACTTGCCGGGAACCGGAGCGGGAATCGGTTCAGCGGGAGGAGGAGGAGGAGTCTGCTGCTGCTGCTGCTGCTGGCAGGACACCAGAGCGGCGGCTGCGATGGCAAGGATGGCAATGGTCTTCATATGTGTGAGGTATTTTTTTGTTGACTGTAAGCAAGCTCACCATGAGTTTGTTTACAATTCATAGAATACTTAATTTTGCTTAGAAATCAAGAAAAAAATTACATTTTTCTTAAAAAAATTAATTCTAATCAAATTTTCGGCTGCAAACAGACGAAATTGTTCCATCTGCACGCAGATTACTCCACACATAACGGCGGAAAAGCACCTTAATGGAAGCAGTCAAAGGAACCGCAAGCAGCGCACCAATAACGCCACCGAAGACCATACTCCAGAAAAGCACGGAGAACATAACGGTGAGGTCATGCATCTTCATGCTATTACCCACCACCTTCGGCTGAAGAATCCAGCCGTCAAACTGGCTGACGGCCAAGAAAGTAACTCCAACAGCCACGACCATACTGACGTCCTGCCATGTAAACCATGCGATAAGAAGAGCAGGAATACTTGTGGAAATCATACCGATATAAGGAATAATTCCCAGCAAAGCAGCCGCTGCGGCAATAGTAATAGCATAGGGAAGCCCCAAGCACATCAGTGCAATCCCGAGAAGAACGCCATCAATTAAACTAACAAGCATCTGCCCTCGCACAAAGGCCACGATATTCAGGTTAATCTCCTGCAGCGTACCAACTACTTCATCCTTAAACCAAGAAGCACGCAGGGGGAGAATTCTAGCCCAGTTCGTCTTAATGGATTCACTCTCCAGCAAGAAATAGAAAAGGAACACCGGCATCATCACAAGTCCAATAAGAAATGCCGAGGCGCCATAAATGGCTCTTGTGCCGGCAGTAAGCCAAGCCAAAGCCTTATCCGTCAGGTAGTCAGAATTATACTCAATGATAGCCAACACCTTACGTTCATATTCCATAAGGGGCCTTCCTGTCGGAGAAAAAGCTATAAATAACGCCTGTTCATCACTCCCGGCGCTCTTATCTTTGGAAGGCACAACCACGCCGGCAACAGCAGTCTCTGGTAACGGCTCCGGCCGAGCCTCGTCTTTACCGATCTTATCAGGTTCAATACTTGAAAGCCCCTCAGCTTCTCTAGCCGCCCTCTCACGCGCGGCATCATCAAGAGTACGGCTGTACAGAGCATCCACCACATTCTGAAGCACGGAATTATGCTGCAACATCTCACGACCGATCTCAACCGCTTGCTCAAGAATCAGCTGACGTTTGTTCACTAACTCGGAGGTCTGCCGCACCAACGGGGGCACAATCATCAACCCAAGTCCGCCCAAAGCCAACCCCGTCAGCAGAAGCACCAGCAGTACGGCTGGCACGCGTTTCTTCACATACTTCTGAACCCATTGCACAAAAGGGCTAAGAAGATAAGCCAAAATACCCGCCACAACCACAGGCAGCAAAACCGGCTCAAGAGTAACGAATAACCAGCCAATTCCATAAATGAAACTAAACAGCAGCGCAACTATGAACACAAGGCAAAGACTGCTGAGAGCCAGCCAGCACACACTGCGCTGAAATGGTGTAGGATGTTCCTTTTCTTTCGCGGACATGCGCCCATTATAATCGTTAGCAACAAGAATGCAAGTCATTTCACAAACAACTCACCTGTTTTACACATGTGTCCCAAAGTTTGGGGGAATATAGCCATTGTGTACACAAAATCAGCGTGTTTTGCCGAATTCTCCTTGGCCGGGTATCATACAGCCCGTTCATTGGCACAATTTTTCTTTTATCCCAACATCGGCGTAAGCCGC
>JAFWZG010000033.1 GCA_017517385.1 Akkermansia sp. | reverse complement strand
TGCATGGATAACGCATGGCTGCGAGCAGAGGGATATATCTCTTTTTATCAACTCCTCAAACGCTGATTGGAAACCGCCGTATGCCATAAATGGCACGTACGGTGGTGTGAGAGGGGGACGAAAGTCCCCCTACTTAATTTTACAGTGTCATATTTGCAAGACGAATCCCTGTATAAGACACGGAATTCTCTTGCCAGCAGATACAGCATAGAGTAGAATGCGCAAGTTCAGCGCGCAGGCGCGGGAAAACTCCACCTCATATCAGGCCATGACATTCCTCGAATTCATCCGCAAAAACTCACTGTTGGTTCTCATTGTAATCGTCGCCATCGGCGCCGGTCTTCTCATGATGGACTACAGTGGTCAGGGCAGTGCATTTTCACGGGATTTCCACATCCAAGTAAATGGCACTAATTACAAGTCAGCAGAAGTCTATAGTTTAGGCGAGAATGGCTCAGCCACTATTCAGAGACTCCTGCAGGCCTCTTACTCCAAGCTGCGCGAGAGATTTGACAGCAATGGTGATGACAACCTCAGCGAGGATGAGTCCGCCGCCATGGAAGCATGGCTTCGCGAGCATCCTGAGGTGGACGCCAGCATGAGCCGCCTTCAGAGCGTGCTTCAGGCATGGTGCTACGGCATCTGCAAGCACAGCGAGGAAAACGTGGCTATCAACCGCGCCATTCTTCGTGAAGAGGCTGAAGCTCTGGGCATTCGTGCTTCCAAAGATCAGATTGACGCCTTCATTATTTCCCTGCCCGCTTTCACTAAGGCAGATGGCACCTTCGATCAGCAGCTGTATCAGGATCTGACAGGCTACCACAATGGCGTGGTCAACAATCCCGCTGAGCAAGCTTTCCGCGAGGCCGTGGCAGACATCATCATCTGGGAGTCCATCACAGCATTGGTCACGAACGGTATTTCCTATCACACCCCTGCCCAGCGCGCTATCATTGACGCCAGCAGCCAGAGCATAAGTGGACGCACCGCATGGCTTGCAAAAGATAAAGTTCAGGCCCCTGCCGAGCCTACGGAAGAAGAACTTGCCGCTTACTGGGAAGCAAACAAGGAGCGTTACAAGAGCGAGCAGCGCCGTATCGTTTCCATCTATACCCTTACTCCCGCTGAGGGGGTAAGCATCGATGACCTCATGGCCACAGCAAACGTCATCGAGCAGGAGCTTGCTATGGCTGATGGCGCCGGCATTGATAACATCCTTTCCAACGTCGCCGCTGCAGGTAACGCGGAGAACTCCGAATACGCCGCCTTCACCTACCTTCTCGAAGACGGCAGCAGCCACGTTACCACAGCCCTCAGCACTGAGGCAGAGGCACCCGCTGTACTCCAGACCAAGATTAACGCAGACGGCCGCGAGACAACGCTCGCCTCTGTAGCATTCGGCTCTGTCGAGTGCACCACCTCCGTGGCAGATTATGAGGCAGCTGTCCAGAACAAAACCACGGAAAAACTGGGTGCTTGGCAACAGATGCGTGGTTTCTTCGCTATTGAGGGCAACAAAGCCGTTCTTATTGATGTAGAGGCAGTGGAGCCACCTACCGTACTTCCCTTCGAGGCAGCACGTGAGCGTGCTCTGGCCGATTTGAAGGCAGAGCGTGCCGCCAATGCCCTACAGATTGCCGCAGAGAAGCTTTATACCGAGATGAGCGAGGCCGTGACAGCCGGCGAAAATCTGGATGCTGTATTCGCCAAAGCCACTGCCGCTGGCGCAGAAGTCAGCAACTTCGGCCCCACGTCCATGGGCATCAACGCAGAACTTCCCGAGGGGCTCAGCACACAGGCACTCATTGTGACGCCGAGCGGCAAGCTCTGCCAGCTGACTATTCTTCCCACGGGTGCCCGCATCAGCGCTGTAACGGAGCGCACCGTACCTGCCGACCAGCAGTACGTCATGCTTCGTGACATGTTCCAGGTGCCCATGACCAACAGCCAACTTACTGAGCAGATAATGCAGGACTGGATAAACTCCGCCTACATCCGCTACAACGTTCAGCTCGCTGATTATGTGAGCACCAACTCAGCTAACTGAGCCCACTAGGCATCATGGCCTTTCCCCCGCAGACGAAATACATTGTCGGCAACGAAGCGTGTGAACGCTTCAGCTTCTACGGCATGAAGAGCATTCTCGTGCTGTACATGGTCAACGCTCTCGCCATGAGCGAGAGTGAGGCCATGGAGGTGGCACACCTCTTCAATGCACTTATCTATATTTTGCCGCTGCTGGGGGCATGGATAGCGGATCGCTTTCTCGGGCGCTATCACACTATTCTCTACGTTTCCCTCTTCTACTGCCTCGGGCATGGTGTACTGGCTACGGCAGACTTGACGCAAAGCCTCGAGGTGAAGCGCATGATACTGATGACCGGTTTGTTCATCATCGCGCTTGGTGCCGGCGGCATCAAACCCTGTGTTTCAGCCTTTGTCGGCGACCAGGTGGGAGGCTTTGACTCAAAAACCATGACCCGCGTGTACGCGGCATTCTACTGGTCTATTAACTTCGGCTCATTCTTCTCCTTCCTTGTCATTCCGTGGATACACAAGAACTGGGGCTACAGCTGGGCCTTCGCCATACCCGGCATCTTCATGGGGCTTGCCACACTCGTTTTCTGGTGCGGACGTAAGCGATACCTCCATAAGGCACCGCCCCAACCCGAGTTTCTTCCTGCCCTTTTCTGCCGTATTTTCAAAGGAGCGAACGCTGCCTGCAAGCGCTATAGTGGAGAATCTGTCAAAAAAGCAACCGATACTGCCATTCGCATAGGTATCTTCATCGTAATAGCACCCATCGTCATAGCGCTGGCTGTATGGGCACAGGATGGAGCCACCCGCATCGCACAGCTCAGCGGAGCCGGAGAAACAGCCTCGAGCTTCTGCGGTCTCGCGGCATTGCTGCTGTATGTCATTGCCTTGCTGCTGGCCACGTTAAAAGCTGCCGCCACTTTCGGCATGAAGAACTTTTTCGGCACAGTAGGCAGCATGATGTTCAACGGTCGAGAACTAACGGAGAAACTTTACGACAAAGAGCAGCGGATAGAGGCACGCAACATGCTGCGCGTACTCACCGTATTCCTACTCATCATCCCATTCTGGAGCCTTTTTGACCAAACTTCCACCAGCTGGATTCTCCAGGGGCGTGACATGAAAGAAATCAGCTTTAGCCTCTTTGGAGTTACCTTCTCCCTCGGGGCCGAAGAAATGCAGAGCATCAACCCCGCTTTTGTGATGACTCTCGTTCCGCTCCTCACCCTGCTGGTTTATCCCTACATCGGCAAATGGAGTCAGCCGCTCAAGCGCATGGGTATCGGCATCGTGCTGGCTGGCGGCTCGTACGCCATCGTAGCATGGCTCCAGAACAGACTGAATGCCGGAGAGCAGCTCAGCATTCTCTGGCAGATTATCCCCTACTTTGTCATTACCATAGCTGAAATCCTTGTGAGTACCACCGGCATTGAATACGCATACACTGCCGCCGGAGATAAACTCAAAAGCACAGTGTCAAGCTTCTGGTTCCTTACCAGTACCTTGGGTAACTTCCTAGTCATTTATCTTACCAGCATTGTGAGTGACCCGGCCTCCACCTCCACATTCCTTCTGTACGGTGCACTCAGTGTTATTATCGGTCTCATTTTCATTTTCGTGACGACCCGCCGCTGGTTCGCAGCTGAGTGAAGCATCCCCCATGCTACCCCGCTCCGAAAAAAAATAGCGTTTATAATCAGCGCCAAATGTCAATTCCAGCGAATCCAATTAGATTTGGCTTGATTGTATGGCGTAATCGTATATAATAACTCGTAAGAGCTATGATAGAACAGTTACGCAAAAGGCTTCTGGACAGGGATAATCCCGTACGCATTCATCTCATTGGTGTCGCAGGCTCCGGCATGAGCGGCCTTGCCCGCATGCTGCTTGAAATGGGCCACCGCGTGAGCGGCTGTGACCGCGTGACAAGTAAGGAAACAGAGCGCTTGCAGAAGGCTGGCCTCGTTTTCTCCTGCCCGCACAGCGCAGAAGCAGTAAGCGACGCTGAAGTTGTTATTTACTCCAGCGCCATTCGTGAGGAGAATGTAGCTCTTGCAGCAGCCCGCCAGAATGGCTGCCTTTGCCTGCGCCGTGCCGAATGCCTTGCCGCTATTCTTAATAACAAAAAAGGTGTTGTAGTAGCCGGCACCCACGGTAAGACGACGACATCAGCCATGAGTGCCCACCTGCTCCGTGAAGGGCGTATGCGCCCGTGCCACTACGTAGGTGCCGAAATTCCGGTACTCGGAGCTAACGCACACTGGACAGAGGACAGCGAATATCTTGTAGCCGAGGGTGATGAAAGTGACGGCACGCTGGTAAACTACATTCCCGAACACAGCATCATTCTGAACATCGAGGCCGAACATCTGGACTTCTACCGCGACCTTGATCACATTAAGAGCGTGTTCCACCGCCTGTGCCGTCAGACACGCGGCAAGCTCATTTACTGCAAGACGGACGCCGGTGCTGCCGATGTCTGCTCCCAGTATCCGAACACCATTTCCTATGGCTGGCAGGATGCTGACTACACCGCAACGGATGTAACAGTAAAACGAGGCCGTACACTCTATACCATTAACTACAAGGGCGAGGCTCTCGGCCGCGTAGAACTTGGCATTCCGGGCCGCCACAATGTGCTGAACTCCCTTGCAGCCACCGCCCTTGCTCTGGAGCTTGGCTGTGACTTCGCCAGCATCACACGTGGCCTTGTCAGCTTTGCCGGTGCACGCCGCAGATTCGAGACTAAATACCTTTCCCGCGATTACAGAATCGTGGATGACTATGGTCACCACCCCACTGAAATTGCAGCCACCCTGCAGACGGCACAGAGCCTGAAGCCGGAACGCCTCATTGTGCTTTTCCAACCTCACCGTTACACCCGCACTCAGCTGCTCCGTGACGATTTCGGCAAAGTGCTGCAGAATGTTGATAAGCTTTACGTGGCAGACGTATACCCGGCCAGTGAGCCACCCATTCCCGGCATCAGCGGCCAGACCATCGTGGACGCAGTGCTGGAGAACGGCCCCGTGGATGCCGAGTTCCTTCCGGACTTGTCCCTTGCACACCACAAGGTGGGTAACATACTCCGCCCCGGAGACCTGTTCATCACCCTCGGTGCCGGTAATGTACATGAAGCCGGCAAGAAGATTGCGGATGACCTGCGCATCCTTGCTGAAATGCAGCAAGAGTGCGGTTCCGACTTCACCTGCCGCCTGTATGAACCCATGAGCAAGCACACTACAGCCGGCGTAGGTGGTGAAGCTCAGTACTGGATTGAGCCTGATACCTTCGAACACATGCAGGCTGTGGTGAACTTCTTCAAGGATCGCAATATTCCTGTGCACACCGTCGGCCGCGGCTCTAACCTCATCGTACGCGAGGGTGGTATTCGCGGAGCCGTAATTCATCTCGCCGCCGGTGAGTTCCAGAAGCTTGAACTGCGCGGCAATAAAATTATCGCTGGTGCCGGTGTAAAACTCAAGAAGCTTGCGGCATTCGCAGCCCAGAACGGCATCAGCGGCTTCGAGTGGATGGATGGTATCCCCGGTTATGTGGGCGGCAGTCTTCGCCAGAATGCCGGAGCCATGGGTGGTGATATGTGGAGTGTATTCCGCTCCGCCATAGCTTTGAACGATGACGGCGACATTGTGGAGTTCGAGAAAGAAACGATGCGCCCCGCTTGTTACCGCCTCATTCCCGATTTTGAGCACAATATCGTGATGCAGGCCTCCTTCTCCGGCACACCCGGAGACCCCAAGGAGATTGAAGCAGCCACCGAAGATAGCCGCCAGCGCCGCAAAAACACCCAGCCCGTTGAGCCCAGCGCAGGCTGCACCTTCAAAAACCCCGAAGAAATACCAGCCGGTAAGCTTATTGACGAATTAGGACTCAAGGGATACACCATTGGCGGAGCCCAAATTTCCACCAAACACGCAAACTTTATCGTCAATATCAATAAAGCCAAGGCAACGGATGTAACCGAACTCATCGACTTTATCCGCAACAAGGCTAAGACCGAACGCGGCATTACCCTGCGTACGGAAGTACAAGTGGTAGGCGATCGCGATGCTGAGTTCTAATACGCGAAAGCGCTATTCACACAAAAATCATTTAGACATGAAGACACTGAAAAAAGACACAGCCATCACCCTTCTGATGGGAGGTCCCGGTTCTGAAAGAGAGGTTTCACTTGTATCCGGCAATGCTGTGCTGGAAGCCCTTCGTGCAGAAGGTTTCACAAATGTCACCCCTCTGGTAGTGGACAGCGTACGCCCGGTCATTCCTGAAGGCACGGAGCTTTGCTACAACATGATTCACGGCACCTACGGTGAGGATGGCGGCCTTCAGGCCTATCTTGAAGAGCTCGGTATTCCCTACACCGGCGCGGGCTCTGAAACAAGCCGCAACTGCTTCGACAAAATACTCACTAAGAAAGCCTTCTTCGCAGCCGGCGTTCCCACGCCCAAGGATGAAGTCATCCCCTCCGGTCAGCTTCCCTCCATCGGTGTACCCTGCGTCATTAAGCCCCCATGTGAAGGCTCCTCTGTAGGTGTCAGCATTGTTAAAACGGAGGAAGAACTCCCCACTGCCGTGAAGGAGGCTGCAAAATACGGCACAGATATTCTTGTAGAAGAATACATCGACGGCAAGGAACTCACTGTAGCTATTTTTGATGGCACCCCCCTGCCCGTCATTCACATTGCCCCGCGCGAGGGCTTCTACGATTTCGCCAACAAATATCCGGCGCTTTCCGGTGGTGTGGGGTCGGATTACATCTGCCCGGCTGATATCACCGAAGATGAGACAAAAGCCGTTCAGGAAGCTGCACTGGCTGCGTACAAAGCACTGAACGTAGAAGTATATGGCAGAGTCGATGTACTGCTGACCGCTGATGGTAAGCCCTACGTGCTGGAGATTAACACCATTCCCGGCATGACCAGCGCTTCTCTCTTCCCCAAGGCAGCTGCCGCTGTAGGCATCAGCTTCGGTGAGCTTTGCTCACGTATAGCCGAGATTTCTCTCAATCAGCCCCGCGGCTGAGAGCCGGATTCCGCATGAAGCAGCAGAACAAGTACCGCTCAGAGAAGGAAAACGTACAGCTTCTGGAGAAGGCGCTCTCCTTAAAAGACCGCCTCTTCAGCCTGCTGGCGCTTAAACGCGGTGCACGCCGTCTGCGCAAATGGCTTCTCATCCTCCTTATTGCGGCTCCCGTCATCTGGGGTACATTTCATCTCATCAACTACGCGCTGGAAAAGGCATACGGACTCAGCATTGACAATGTGAGCTATGTTTCACGCCACGGTATTATTTCCCGTGAGCAGGTCATGCAGATTCTGGAAATTGAGGGTACCATTAACATGGCTACCCTGAATGTCAGTGAGATGAAAGAAAAGCTGGAGACTCATCCATGCATTTCTGCTGCCGTCATCCACGCAGAAATGCCGGATACTCTCCACATTGAAATCACCGAGCGTATTCCTGTCGTTTATGTAGAGAAGGAAAGCGCAACGGAAAGCGGCGATAGTAACCGCATGTTCATGGATCCAAACGGCTGCCTCTTCCCGATTGTTGAAAAATACCACAGGAACTTTCTTAATGTTCCCACTTGGTATCTCCAACCCGAAGACATTAGCGAGATGAAGGTCGGTGCTGTTATCGATGCAGAAATTTGCCGCCCCATTAAGGAGCTTATCTCCACTTCTAACGCTTATAATCTCGTAGAAATTCCCTCCATCACGGAAATTTTCCGTCCTCGTCCTTGGAAGATGATTGTCATCCTCGAAGGTGGAACTGAGGTAATGATGCAAGTATACAACATCCAAGAACAGCTCGTCCGCCTCCAATGGATTCTTGAGCATGCTCGCGTAAGTGGTAAACGCCTCAGGAGTGTCAACGTCATCCCTGCGAATAACCCTGCTGTTATCTACATGGACGACGACTCCTCAAAATGACAGAGTTCGCCCTCTAACCCTAAAAAAAACACATTCTTCAGGCATTTTACTTGACTTAAATACCTGAGAATGATAAGATTCACCCCGAACAAGTTCCGGTCTTATGAGATTGGGCGGGTCATTGGCCCGCTCCTTTTTTATAGTCCGGGCACAAAGAACCTTAAGCATCAATCACTATGGCCGCCACAGATATCTCCGCACTCATCGACTTCTACGTCCGCGAAAAAGACCTCACTCGCGAGCGCGTACTGCAGGCTCTTGAAGCTTCCTTCCTCACCGCCTACTCCAAGATGGTAGACGGCGCAGAGCGCATCCAAAACATCCGCGCTGACATTGATCCGCAGAAGAACAGTGTAAAGATTAAGGCCAGAATGACAGTTGTGGCTGATGAAGACTTTACGGATCCCTACAATGAAGTGAAGTATTCCGTAGCAGAGGCTATGGCCGCAAAAAACGGCAAGACCATCGAAGTTGGCCAGAAAATCACCATGAACATCACACCGAAGGATTTTGGTCGCATTGCTGTTCAGACGGCCCGCCAGACCATGCAGCAGCGAATTCGCAAGGCTGAGCAAGAAATGCTTGCTGATGCATTCAAGGATCGCATTGGTGAACTTGTTACCGGCACAGTACGCCGCTACGACAAGGGAGATGTCATCGTTGAAGTGGATAAGTTTGAAGGTCTTGTTCCCCTGCGCCAGCGCATTCCCGGTGAGGAATACACCGCCGGTGACAAGATGCGCTTCTACGTGGTAGAGGTAAGAGATGGTGCACGCGGCCACGAGCTGATTCTCTCCCGCAGCCACCCGAACCTTGTACGCCGCCTCTTCGAAAACGAGGTCATGGAGATTTACGAGCGCACAGTAGAAATCGTCAACATCGTACGCGAGGCCGGTTATCGCACCAAGATGGTAGTTAAGAGCGATGATCCGAACGTAGACCCCATCGGCGCATGCGTAGGTATGCGTGGTGCCCGCGTGAAGAACGTAGTGAACGAACTCAACCGTGAGAAGGTGGATATCCTTGAATACTCCGAGGATAAGGCTGCCATGGTACAGGAATCTCTTGCACCGATTGATCCTGTTAGTATCGACGTTAACAACGAAAAGCGTATTGTTACCGTGTATGTGGCAGATGACAAGGCTGCAGCCAAGGCTAAGGGGCGTAAAGGCCAGAATGTGCGCCTGACGGCCCGCCTTATCTCCGGACCGAATGATCGCTGGGACGTTCGAGTAGAACCCTATGATAATATGACTCGCGCCAAGAGCTATGCCTCCGAGGGAGCAGAAGAACTCGTGAACACACTCGGCGTTACAAATGAGCTCGCGGCGGAGATGATAGCAGCCGGTTTTACCACCGTACAGGGTATCGCTAGCTACGTACAGCCTGAGGACCTTGTGGACGCACTGGGCATCAGCGAAGATCAGGCCTTCGCCATCGTCGATAAAGCAAAAAATGCCTGATTACATAATTGAGGGCGAAAGCCACTCACACTGAAAAATATACACTTCTTCAATCAAACATGCCTGAAAAGAACAACAAGAAACCCGAGGTTCTGGACCTTCTCGGTGGTACCAAAAAGAAAAAAGCTGCTGCACCGGCGCAGAAAGCTGGTGCACCGAAGCCTGCCGCCACGGCAGAGCCCGCTCGTAAAGCTCAGCCCGCTCCGGCAAAGAAAGAGGCAGCCCCCCGCAAAGAAGCTCTCGATTTGCTCGGAGCCCCCAAGAAAAAGGCACCAGCCCCCCGCAAGGAGACGCCCAAGGCTGAGCCCGTTCAGAAGCCTGAGCCGGCAAAAGAGGCACCCGCACCAGTGAAGGAAGCCCCCAAAGCAGCTCCGGCCCCTGCTCCGGCGGCCAGTGGCGACAAGGTTATCAACGTGAAGCCTCCGGTCTCCGTAGCAGATCTCGCTGCTCAGATGAACCTGAAACCCTTTAAACTCATTGCTGAGCTGCTGCCTATGGGTGTGTTTGCAAATCCTGCCACAACTCTTGACAGCGATCAGGTGGCAGCCTTGTGCGAAAAGCATGGTTACACTTTTGAGCGCGTGAAGCGTGAAAAAGGTGCCGGTGTCAAGGCTCCCGTGGAAGTAGTAAAGGAACCTGAACCCGTTGCAGTGGAAGAAGAGCCTGATGATGTACTGAAGGTTCGTACCCCCATCATTACCGTAATGGGTCACGTAGACCATGGCAAAACCTCCCTGCTGGACTACATTCGCCGCACCAAAGTGGTAGCCGGTGAAGCGGGCGGTATCACACAGCACATCGGCGCATACTCTGTGA
Organism: Akkermansia sp.; assembly: GCA_017517385.1. GTDB lineage: Bacteria > Verrucomicrobiota > Verrucomicrobiia > Verrucomicrobiales > Akkermansiaceae > Akkermansia. The sequence continues at coordinate 23,696 of JAFWZG010000033.1, read as the reverse complement.
ACCACGGCGGCAATGTTCTTACTTTCATTGATACTCCCGGCCATGCCATTTTCACAGAGATGCGCGCTCGCGGTGCTGACGTAACCGATATCGTAGTATTGGTTGTTGCAGCTAACGACGGAATCATGCCCCAGACACGTGAAGCAATTACACATGCTAAGGCCGCTGGTAAGACCATCATTGTGGCAGTAAACAAGTGTGATCTTCCCGCAGCAGATCCCCTGCGCGTTCGCACCCAGCTAATGGAGGAAGGCCTTATGCCCACGGATTTCGGTGGTGAGATTGAGTGTGTGGATGTATCAGCCCACACAGGCGCAGGTATTGACGACCTACTCGACCTCCTCTGCCTGCAGGCCGAAGTGCTTGAGCTCAAGGCAAATCCCCGAGCAAACTGCCGCGCCTCCATCATTGAGGCCCGTATGGAACAGGGTAAAGGCAGCTCTGCAACCGTGATTGTCCAAAGCGGCACGCTTAAAGTTGGTATGCCCTTCATCTGCGGTCCTTATGCCGGTAAGATTAAGACACTCTTCAACGACCAAGGCAAATCCATCAAGAAAGTTACCCCCGGCATGCCTGCTGAAGTTTCAGGGTTCCTCCAGACTCCGAATGTAGGTGACGAGCTTGTGGAAATGGATAACGAGCGTGCAGCCCGCAAGCTTGCTGAGGAACGTCAGGAAGAACTTCGTCAAGCCCGGTTGAGTGCACCGCGCCGCTCCCGAATGGAAGACATTCTGGCCATGATGGGTGATGGCAGCCAGAAGGCTGTGCTGAAGCTCTACCTGAAGGGCGACGTACAGGGTTCCGTGGAAGCCATTAAGAAGGCCATTCTTGATATCCATAGTGAGAAGGTAGAGTGCCAATTCATCGGTGCAGCTGCCGGTCCTATTTCTGAGAGCGATGTTCTGCTGGCCTCCTCTTCCGATGCCGTTATTCTCGGCTTCAATGTGAAGGTGGAAAGCAACGCAGTGAAGGCAGTGAAGCGCGAAGGCGTTCAGGTTAAGATTTACTCCATCGTTTACGAGCTTATTGATCAGGTTAAGGACGCCATGCTCGGTCTGCTTGAACCCGAGACCCGTGAGACCGTTCTGGGCCATGCCGAAATCAGACAGGTGTTCAAGTTGAACAAAGGCCGCGCAGCCGGGTCTTATGTATCGGACGGCAAGATGCTGCGCACCGCCGAAGCCCGCGTTCTGCGCGATGGCCAGGTGGTATTTGACGGCAAGATGTCCACACTTCGTCGCTTCCAGGATGAGGTGGAAGAAGTCAAGGCCGGCCTTGAATGTGGTATCCGCCTCGCTGATTACAACGATTACGAGGAAGGTGACGTCATCGAGTGCTACTCCCTTGAGAAGATTAAACAAACCCTCTGATTATAATAACCATATATGGCAACACGTCGCCTCGATAAAGTTAACGAGTTGATGAAACGCGAAATCGGCTCTTTCATTCAGAAAGAGTTCGAGTGGAACGGCACCATCGTCTCCATCCTTCAGGTCGAAATTACAGAAGACCTGAAGGAGGGGCGCGTGTGGGTAGGCGTGGTGGGGCGCATGGCTCCCGCTCAGGTTATCGAAAAACTCACGAAGAATCGCGGAGTTATTCAGAAAGCTGTCAGCAAGCGAGTCGTTCTCCGAAACACGCCCCGCCTCACTTTCAAGTACGATAATTCTGCCCAGCGAGGCGTGGAGCTCGTCAATCTGCTGGACGATATTGACAAAAACCTTCCGAAAGCCCCGCCCCTTCCCGAGGGCGAATTTGACCCAGAAATCTGATTTTCCTCACCCAAATCAGAATATATGAGCAGAAAACTCATCATCAGGCGAGTCGGTACCAAAATACCAACCGTGTGTTTGGTGATTTTTCTGCTTATTACTACCATCATCAGTTGGCTGACCCTCGCCGGGCTTCCTGATTCAGTTCTACGCGAAATTGAAAAAACAGCCGCGGATGCAGGCCTGCACCTGAAGCTGGACGGAGTATATCTCGAGCCCTATAGAGGCTTTTCCGTACGAGCAGAGGGAGTGCGCCTTTATGCAAAGGAGCAGGACCGAGCTCCTTTGGCTAGTATTAAATCAGTATCCTGTAAGCTGAATCTCATTCAGCTGATTAGCGGCGAGTTTCCGCTCAGAAAACTGAATATCCGCGAAGGCGATATCTCGGTTCCTGTTACCAACGCCCCGGGCGAAGTACTGCAAGCAAACGGTCTCACCTTCGTTGCCACTATTAACAAAAACGGGGACCTCCATATCAGCTCAGGAGCGCTGCACCTCCAAGGCGTGAGCATTAAGGTCAACGCGAAGATTGATAATTTTACTCAGCATATCAATCAGGAGACAAATACCGAGAATGAACTGTCTGAAAGTGAGCCGCTTAACATTCCGGAGCTGCTAGCAAAATACTCATCCTATATTGATGAGACATATCACTTCATCAGAAAGCAGAACTGGAGTGAAGCAGAGGCCCCTGCTCTCCGACTGAACATCACCATGCAAGGCGAACCGGTCATTTCCCTTGAGGGCGAAATGCCACGCTATGACTTTGATATTCACAAACTCAGGAATATACGCCTTGCCATCGCGTACCGCAATAATACCATTACAATCAATAACCTGCGGTTCTCGACGATTGATCCGCCTTCCGATACTTCGCTACAAGCAGGTTATGTAATCCAATCCAGAGAATTAGGACTGCGCTTCAAAAGCACGGCCTCGCTGGTGCCCATGCTCACTCAGGCACTCGGTGAAGATGAAGCCGGTGTGTTGACCAAGATTACTCACAGCCCGGAAGACGCCCCCACCATTAATCTAAGCGGTAGTTTCAACCTCAGCGAAAGCTATTCACTCGAAAACATTAGGCTGGATGGAGAACTCGAGCAGAAGAACCTTTTCATTGGTGATAATAAAATTGATCTCGTTTCACTCGAGTTCTTCTACAGAAACGGTAACTTCAATATCAAGAGACTGGAGTTTAAGTACAATAACAGCACGATTAGCCTGATGGCTACTGCGAATGATGGCGAAGGTACGGCTTCTCTTATAGCAGATGTGGATGTTAACCAGACACTTGCTATCATCAACGAGTTCACGGAATCCCCCATTACTCTGCCCGAAGATTTAGACCTCGGAGACCGAGTAAAACTTACCCTGCAAGCCGCTCTGACGACCCCAAATTTTGAAGAAGGAGAAAAAGACTGGCAACTTTTTACGCCCAATGTTCATAATCTGAAACTTGCGCTTTCAACGGAACACTTGAATGCCGAGGGGGTGAGTCTTACCCGCCCGGATATCAGGCTAGTGATTAACGGCATCAGGCAGACAAATGATAAAATCCCCACGAATGCCGATGAAATTACCCTCACTCTTTCGGCTGACGAAGTGAGCGCAGACGGTTTGCGCATAAATGGATTCCGAGCAGATACGGCACTCAAGAGCATCAGCTACCTGAACAATGAGTTACTTATAAATTCTCTGGAGATTCTTTCGGTAGAAGAACAACTGATAAGTAACGTAGAATATGGTGATACCAAGGTTAATGGAGTCAGCATGGGCCTCAGGCTAAGCGGAATCAGGTACCAGAATGAACAGCTCAGCATTGAAAAAACAGAGGGAAGCCTTTCTGCCTCGGCCATCAATCATAAAGAAACGCTCATCACGGGATTAAAACTGCTTATCCCGGAAGTTTCTCAACTTTCCCCGTTGGCGCCTCACTCCGAGCTCTTACGCTCCGCAAATCTAGATTTCTCAGTCGAAACCATCAGTCATGCCGATACTAAGCTTGGTCACCTTAGTGCATCGCTGCACATGTCCGAAGGAGAACGGGGGGGAGCTGACATTAGCTTTGCTGCAGAGTCTACCGAGCACAATCAAATCTTAAACGAATGCCATGCTGATATAGACTGGACAGATGAGCGTAACATTCTCTTCACCGGAGTTACTCTTAAGCTCTTTCCTTCCACCTATCAGGACATATTAGAGCAGTTCGATATAACTATACCTCAGATTAAACTGCCGGACACACTGAGTGCAGACGGAAGTTTTGCACTTGATAGTGAGAAGATGCTCATCAAAAATGCAGAGATAGACCTCCGCATTCCGGAGCTAGTAAGAACGCCGCACAAAATCGTTGCCTTCAGAGGTAGTGAAATTCCGTTAGCTATTGCGGCAAAGATTAATCTTGATGCTGCAGAGAATGGTGACTATGGCTATAAAGCAGACCTCACAGTCACTCACAATAATAACAGCCTTGAGGTTGAAATCAATGGCACCACTGCCGGCCGCCTGCACGTAACTGGTCGCAACAATATTCGCGCAGATATCGTTGACAGGCTCATAGACTCTTCAGATGCACATGAAATCATCCGCGATTTCAAGTTCACGGCAAACAGCTCCAATGACGTTACCGGTATTGATGTCACAGTGGATTATTCCAATGGGCTCAGCGTGGATTGCTACTGTGATGTAGACCTGCGGAACACGGCTTACCAGCTTGCAGTAATTGAGGAGGACTCATCCGGCAGAGAGCGTGTTCGTCAGGATTTGGGGAACAATCCCTATACGGACGTAAGACAAGGCCTCTGCTATGTCAGAGCGAAAGTACGCTATGACCAAAAGGTGAACGGCACCCCGATTAAAGATGAATGCTGCATTACCATAGGTAATATCACCATGATTTATGATAATTCTGCCTGGCTTTCCCGGCAGGACTTCAGCGCTCTGGGCTTTTCCGCCTCAGAGCTCAGAAATCTCCGGCATGCTCACCGCCATACTACTCTGAAGGGTGATGCTGTTATCATTGATGTTGAGAACAGTTTCGTAGAGCTGGTCAATGTAAAGGGCAGCGTGTTCCCCGGCTACTCTCTGGGGATGTTCTTTGCGCCGCTTCATGAGTTTCTGGAAGATGTCATTATGCCGACACCTGCCGACATTGAGACCCGGAGCTGTGTATTCCCCATATACTCTGACTGCACACGGGCCATGAGCGGCACCATTCGTGCTGCGTCACCACGAAAATGTGGATTCCATTTTTTGGGTACCACCATTCCGCTCACCGGCTTCAGCGGATTCATCAGGATAACGGATGATTATCTTCTGCTGGATCAGATGAATGCAGCCTGCTGGGAAGGCGTGCTGGATGCTACAGTGAAAATCGGCATCTCCGGCAGACGCACCAGCTTTGATGGTCTGATCAATGCGAGAAATATGAATCTGAGCAGCATTCTGGCATCTTACGACACAGAGTTCGCTTCTGCTCTCTGTAACGGGCAGCTCAGATTCCGCTCCCCCACCCCGGATATCAATGACATTCAGGGCTATGGATACATCAGCGTAGTGAATGGTGATCTGATGGGTTCCACCATTTTCCACCCCATTGGTGAGCTTGTATCAGACCTCCCGGCCAAGCTACTCCTGCTGGAATCCGCAGCGGAAAGTCAGGAGGCCGGCAATGAACCAAGCTACATTGCCAGCGCATTCTCCGGCACGGGTAATGCCATTAGCGCCATAGGACGCAAAGCCAGAATACTACCGGGGTACAATCATATCTTCTCCTATGACATTCAAGACGCTTACGCAAATTTTGTCATTGCTGAAGGTCACCTGAAAGCCTATGAGATGAAAGCCATGGGCTATAATCTGAATGTAGATATGAAGCTGGATATTAATCTAGACACGCTCTATATTCATGGTAATCTCTGGCCGAAGGTGACAAGCCTGCCCACCCTTATCCTTTCACCGGTCACGTTCCTCTCCGACTTCATGATTGATATCATCATCTATGGCACCATTGATGAACTAGACTGGAAGTTTGGTCTGGACCGCCGTATCAATGGTGACGCCCCCTCTGCAACATCCGAGCCCGGTAGCGGCAACTACCGCCCACGGGCCCGATAAAAAATCAGCGCAGAGACGAGCTCAGCGCCCTGACATTCCATATTCAATGATAACAGCAGCCTCACTCTCAATGGCGCTGTTCTCCTGATTCAGAAGCTCCATCCGCATGTCATAGATGAGGGAATCTCTGTTCAAAAGTCCCTCTGCGCTGGTTATGGGAGTTTCAAGCTGGTACTGTATACGCTTCTCCATGTAACTTCTCCAGCTCTGGTAATCCTGAACACTGCGGCGAAGCTGTGAAAGCTTATGCTTATGCTCCATAATGGATGCTTGCACCTCACGCTGAACATTCTCGTAATTCTCTTTTCTATCCTGATACATATTCCACGTATCAAGCTGAGTATCTAGCGTATACCCCAGATTAAGATTCAAGCGAGTATCATCTCCCCCGAGGAATGTACCTTGGTATGTACCGCCGGTGGAGGAGAAAAGTGAGGGACTATACAAATGTGCATTGATGGTGGGCAAATACTGAAGCGCAATTCCATACTGAGCCAGATGGGCCTGTTCCAGACGAATGGCAAACCGGCAGGCGGAAAGCTCATCCAGCTTATCAAAGCGGGGCAGATACGTATTCCAGTTCACCCGAGGCATGGATTCAGGAAGAATCTGCCAGCGGGCAGTATAATCCCCCAGCAAATCCGCGATGGTTTTCCAGTGCTGAGAATCATTCAGATGTCTGGTATTCTCGGAAAGCATTCGAGAGCCCTCAGGCTGGGTATTCGGTCTGGAATCTTCCAGCGCGCGGCGTCTGAGCTCTACATCACGCCTCCGCACCTCAGAATAAAGCCTGGAAGTCAATTCACGCTCTCTGAGCTCTCTGGATTTGATAGCCGCAAACGTATTGGCGCGCGATGCATACACCCGGTATGGGATATTTGTAATAGTGGGAAGAGAGAAAGTAACGTTTACGTTGGAACTCAGATCATCCGTTCGGTAAGTTCCGGTAAGTTCACTGAGGGTTTTAGTGAAATAACCATAGTAGGACACACCCGGAATCATGTCCGTATAAATACTCATTCCTTCACGTTCACAGCGAGCGATAGTCGAGTTAAGCTTTTGGATTTCTATATTATTATTATAAATCATATAGAGGGCCTGCTGCCAAGAGATAGTACGTATTGGCAACTGCTCCCATTCTTTTGCCTGAGAAAAGCTCATCTGCACATCAGCCGTCATCTCAGCAAGCCTCTTCTCCACACTGCAGCCGCACAGCGCACATACAGCCGCTGCTGTTAACATCACGCCAGCCGGGCCATGCTTAGTCTGCCAGAAAGTCTTCATATCAAATACAAATTAGGAAAGAGTTCGGGTATTACGATAAATAAATATAGCCACAAATGCACTACTGACAGCAAGAATCGCGCACTGAGCCTGAGGACTGATTCCTACCAATTTCATGCAGCCCTGAACCACCACGGACATAATGCCAAGAAAACAATCCACCAAGTTGCCCGCAGCTATCACATCTCCTCGCTTGTCGTTGTCCGCGCGGTCCTGCAAAAGTGCGTTGAGGGGCACAAGATACCCTGCCGCCATAAAGCCCGTGAAGGCTAGAGAAACATAGAAAGCGGGGCTTCCATATGAAATGACAGCCAGCAGCAAACAGCCTAGCGTCATCCCCACTCCGCCTGCAGTTGCAACCCATGTACGGATGCGACGGGCACAAATGACGGATGCCGTCACACCGCCCAGAATAGAGCCTCCGCTTATCCATGCCATCAGCAACGCAGAATCCTTCTGCTGGCCCAGCACCTGCATGAAATCGCGGGAAGAGGCCACGGGGTTTGCCTCAGCTGCCATCTGAAGAGCAATAAGCATCATCGTACCGGCAATAAACCAGAAGTAACCGATACCAATCTCACTATTTCTAAGCACCGGCACGCGCCAAATCATACGAAGCTGGGCAAAATGTTTCCAGAACAGGTTCCAACGGAACGGGCGCCTGCTCTCCGGCTCAAAATGAGGTATAAAAAGGCTCAGGATGAAAACAGCTACTGCACCGCATGTGCAGCAGGCACAAGGCCACGCGGCAGCTTCCCAACCGGAGTCCGGGCCCCACTTCTTCAACAGACTATACTCAATGAATAAAGCGCCAATCTGACCGAGCAATAGGGCCAGCATGGACGTAATCTCCAGAATACCACTGGCAAAGCCAATATTCTCAGAACCAACTATATCTTTTACCAGCCCCTTCTTGGCAGGGCTGAAAAACATGGCCTGAATACAGAACACAGTGAAAAAGCCGATTGCTATCCAAAGGCTGTGCATAAAGAGGCCGACGGTCATCCCCACCAGCACGATAACCTGCAGCAGCACCATGGCCTGCAAGAGACGAGTCTTGCTATAACGATCCGCCAGCCAACCGGCCAGCGGCGAAAACAGAACAAACGGAAGAACTATCAGAACGGAAAGAGAGTACTGAAGTTCCTTCATCATCCAAATTCCCAGAGCAATGAGCAGGAACTGCACCCCTTTCTCATTCAGGGAATTCATGGACTGAATGAGACTCAGCCCCCAAAAGGAGCCCCATGGTGTTTTTCTGTTTTCGGATTCACTCATTTATGTATATGCCCATCCATTTCAGCGTTATGAAAAAGCCGCGCGCCAGCAAGCACGCGGCTGAAGAATGTAGCAAAGCAGCTGATTACTGCCACTCGTTATCTTGCATGAAGGCAGCGGCGTTCTGATGCCCCTGAGAGGCGGCACGTCCAATCCAGAAGCGAGCCTGCTCCATATCCACCGGAACGCCGAGGCCATGGTAGTAACTGCGGCCCAGATTGTACTGCCCATTTGCATTACCCATAAGGGCGGACTGATGGAAACACTCCGTAGCCTTGGCATGATTAGCAGCCACGCCTTCACCATTACGGTAGCAAAGGCCGAGATTATTATACGCATATGCATTACCTTGGGCCGCGGACTCCTGATACCATCTGAAAGCAGCGTTCAGGTCTTTCGTTACGCCGTAGCCTTCAGCGTAACAGGTAGCCAGATTATCCTGAGCATCAGCATTACCCGCTACAGCCGCCATTCTGTACCAGCGGACAGCCTCAGCAGGATTAGACGTCACACCACGGCCGAAATCATAGCACTTGCCCAGCGCCAGCTGAGCCTGCGCATTACCCGCTTCCGCCGCACTGCGATACAGGGGAAGAGCAGCAGTATGATTACCAGCGGAGGCAAGTGCCGTAGCCTCCGCAAGTTGTTGTTCCGGAGTCTTGCAGCTGCTGAGCATACTCACAGCAAGTAGCGCACCGATTACAAGCATTTTCTTTTTCATGGTGACAGATATGCGTAATAATTTCTCTTAATTACTCCTGAGCAAGCAGGTAACGCTCAGCTTCAATGGCGGCCCAGCAGCCCATACCGGCAGCGGAAATAGCCTGACGATACACAGGATCAGCCACGTCACCGGCGGCGAAAAGACCGGGGGTCTTCGTAGCAGTGCCTCCATTGGTGCGAATGATGAAACCGGCGGCATCCACATCCACGAGGTCTCCGAGGAACTTACTGTTCGGGGAGTGCCCAATGGCCATAAATACGCACTTAACCTCCAGCGGGCGCTCCTCACCAGTCACTGTATCACGAAGTGTCACCCCGTCCAGCTCACCAGCCTCATCCTTAGAATAGGCAGCGATGGTGCTGTTCCACACGGGTTCAATCTTCGGGTTAGAGAGAACGCGCTGCTGCATAGCCTTGCTGGCGCGCAGCTGGTCACGGCGGTGAATGAGGTACACCTTGCTGGCAAAGCGGGTAAGGAATGCAGCCTCCTCGCAAGCGCTATCACCACCGCCCACCACACAGACGGGTACATCACGATAGAATGCCCCATCGCAAGTAGCGCAAGCGGTCAGGCCATGCCCAATAAGCTCCGCCTCACCCTCCACACCAAGATAGCGGGCCTTGGCACCTGTTGCTATGATAACAGCCTTTGCCTTGTACGCACCGCCGGAAGTTGTTACCACGAATAAGCCGCTGCATGCTTCCTGCGTTACGGAAATCACATTCTCATATGCATAACGAGCACCGAACTTCTCAGCCTGCTGGCTCATGTTGAACATGAGGTCAGGCCCCATGATACCCTCGGGGAATCCCGGGAAGTTTTCCACCTCTGTGGTCGTAGTAAGCTGCCCGCCGAGCTGCTCACCCGTGAATACCAAGGGGGAAAGATCAGCACGCGCTGCGTAAATGGCCGCGGTATAACCGGCAGGCCCCGTTCCAATAATAATTAATTTCTCGTCCATTGAGTTCATATTACACGTCCGCACACCCACGCGCAAGGGTTTTATGCGTCAGCAAAGCTGACAGTGCATCATTTGGCTTGCAAAGAAGTCTCGCTTAAGCCATACTAATGCGCGAGCATGAAAATACTGAGACGCAATCTGAGCCTGATGCTGGCTCTTCGTTACCTGAATCCCCTGCGCACCCTCTTTTCTGTCATCACCCTTATCTGCCTGCTTGGTGTAGCGCTCGGCGTGATGGTTCTCATCGTAGTTCTCTCTGTCATGGGAGGTCTCCAGAAGGAGATGGAAGAGCGAGTACTGGCCTTTACTCCGCATTATGTCATTGCTCAGAGTGATGGCATGAAGAGGATTGCACTCAGCCAAGAGCGTACGGACTGGGAAGTTCTCGTGGAAAAAATGCAGGCCCTGCCGAATGTGGCCTGCGCGTATCCGCAGCTGGAAGGTCAAGCGTTTGCACAGAGTGAAGCCGGGCGTATCATGGTGCAGTTCGCCTCCCTTCAGGCGCACAATGAAAACCAGCTTGCCCCCCTGCTCCCCATGCTGAAAGAAGGCACTTTTGACTTCGGCGAAGGCTTTGATACGGAGTGCGTCATTGCACGCAAAACGGCTAATTCTCTCGGTCTCAGAGTCGGCGACCAGCTTCACCTCACCCCCGTAGGTAGCATTGACGAAGTTGCCGCCATTTACGCCATGATTCAGAACCCTCTAATTACCCAAAGCAATGAGGCGTTCATGAAGAATATCGCTTCACTTTTCGAGCAGACCACCCCGGCAAATGGTGGCGAAATCGTACCGGCCGAGAAGCTTGAAGCCATCATCAATATCATTCGCGGATTTGACCCGGCTAAGATGCGCCGCAGCGAAATCACCGCTTGCGAAACCCTTTACCAGCTTGCTACCACTCACGCTGGAGGTCTCCCCTTCACTGCGGAAGAAAAACAGAAATGGCAGGACACGGCTGCCGGAATCGAAGCTCTGGACCGCGACCGCGAAGACGGCATCGCCGTCAAGAGCATAAATGAGATGGTCATGCCCGTGGACCTCACCATCGTCGGCATCTATCAGGCCCCGGAAAACATGCCGGGCCCGGATATCTATATGCCGCTCAGTATCGCACAGGAGGTGGTTGGCTACTCCGGAGATGCCGCCGGGAATGTGATGGGCATGTGCGTACGCCTGAACAACGCACATGAGCCCGGCAACATACAGTCTGAAATCGAAGCACTCCTGCCGGATAACACAGCTTCCACAGATGAGTTCCCGCTGGGCGCGCACTGGTATATCACCCCTTGGACATCCGCCTTCGAGCAGTGGCACAAGCTTATTGCCAATGAGCGAATCATGATGAACTTCGTACTCTCCGCCATTAACCTGATTGCCAGCTTCTGCATCATGGCGGTTATGTTCACCATGTCCATCCAGCGCAAGCGAGAAATTGCAGTACTTCAGGCGCTCGGAGCTACACCCGGCAAGATTATGGGCATCTTTGCATGGCAAGGTGTTCTCATTGGCCTCAGTGGTGCCATACTGGGTATCCTGCTGGCTCTTCTCGTGCTCTACTATCGCTTTGAAATTCAGGCGGCGCTGGCTAGCATCGGCATGGATCCATTCCCGATGGAGGCGCATGGTATCACCATACCGGCGGAATATGACCCTGCCACCTTCGTCAAGCAGGCAATTTCTGCCTTCATCATGGTCATTATCGCCTCTATCATTCCGGCCTTCATCGTATCCAGACAGGATCCGTCCAAGGCTCTTCGCTCTAACTGATTAATCTTCCCTATGGATATCTACTGGATTAAAGACAAACAGAGACGTGGCCCGGCAAGCGTACCGGATGTGGTATCTCTCGTACAAATGGGAGAGCTCACACCGGAAACCCTCGGCTGGCATAACGGTTGTAATGGTTGGCAGCCTCTTAAAGAGCTGCCTGCGCTAGTAGATTTCCTTGGCGATTTAAAGGATAAGAGCAAAACCTTGCCCCCGGAGGCTCCAGAATCCGACATAAAGGAGCTTCCTCCCGTTCCTCAGCAGCCATCCACTGTGGCACCGGTACCGAGCATCAATATCACAGTGCCACCGTCAAAGGCCGCGCTCATTAGCGGAGAAGTCACACTTCCTCGCCCTGCAACACGTCTTGCCGCCCGCCTGATAGATTGTAGCCTGTATGCAGCTCTTTCAAGTGCAACAATTAACTTATTCGGACTGGAATACAGCGACCTGCTGATGATGCTGTTCTGGCTTCCGTTGATTCCCTTGGAAGCTGCCATCCTCAGTCAATTCGGAGCCACTCCGGGAAAAGCCGTCATGGGCATCACCCTAAGTACCTTCGGAACAGGTCAGCAGATGAGCTTCGGCAGAGCGCTCTTCCGCAGCATATCCGTAAACCTGATAGGCATGGGCTGTTTTCTCTTCCCCATCTGCTTGATTACCATGCTGATTTCCTACTTCATGCTCACGCGCCGAGGCATCACGATGTGGGACGCACAAAGCCTCACGCTACCGCTGCAAATCAAAAAGCCGCGTATACTGCACTACATGATAGCCTTTTTCATCATATACTTCACGGCGCAGATTGCTGCATTCAATCTGGTAAGCATGCCGGGAGCCATTGAGGTCATCGAGCAGACCTCTCCTGAAACCGCGCGTTCCCTGCGTGAGATGATGCCCGAATTGTCAGCCGCAAAAAGCAGCGCTGAATCCACACAGCCCTCCACACCTCAGCCGCTCTGATTCCAAGAGTTAACAAACCTTCACTTGCATGGAGCATAGGCTCCGGCGGCAGCTCGCAGTTCACCGAAACTGCAGGGCATCTGACGTGGCACAAAAAGCATAGCACCATTAATCCAGCCATTCACAGAGAGAGGCATGCTGGGCAAGGCCTCACCGATGAGGCGCTCACCAAGCCACACATAGAAGCCCTGAGGGCGATTCTCTGCCTCATTTCCGGGCACCCATGCCACACGCAGCTCATCCGTGTTCTGAGACATATCGGCAGAGTACAGAAGCGTTTGTTCGTTCCAGAAGATTCCGTTTTCTTTCACGGTAAGCTTACCGAGAATCTCCATATCCGGGCGGCACACATGGAGGCGAAGGCATCCAGAGTCATCCCAACCATCCGCAGAGCCATTGCCCACGGAAGGAGCGGTCACAGAAACAGTCACCCCAGCGGAAGCGTCCATAGCAGCCCACTCCTGCGGAGGTATCGCATGGCGCCTATTGCCCACAAGAGGAAATTCCGCAGCACATTTGCGCTCCAATCCAACTGTTCGACCTGAAACACCAAGGGCTTGTGCCACCTCAGCCGCGATGAGCAAATCGCCTTGCAAAGAGGGGTGAAGATGATCTTGAGCATTGAAGAGGGGCTCCGCCCCCACACCGGGCAAATCAGTACGAGCTACATCCACCAGCCCACGGTTCACATCCACTACTGTAACGCCCTGCTTCCGGCACCATTGTTTTAATTCTTCATTATAGGCTGCGGCCGAAGCATAATCAGCGGCGGTATTACTGATACGCGTGCCATCATGCCATGTAGGTACAGTCAGCACCAGAATGCGGGCCTCGGGATTCGCCTGACGCATGGCGGAAATAATCGTTTCCATATCGCCATCCGGCCCAAGAAGCTGGGTCAATGCCTTCTGATAAACTTCGGGACGCCCAACACCGCCGATACCTTCACACTCAGCGAGCAAATCATTCGTACCAATAAGCAGAATAAAAACATCCGGCATCTCCGTGGCGGAGTCTATGCGGTATTCGCCTGTGTATGTAGAATCAAGCCCAAGCCAATCAAAGATATTCGAATCAGCGAGACGACCGGAGCAGTTTTTACGCCCGGCCACTTCATAAGCGCGCTCAGAACTTATGGAAGAGTGAACATTCGTGAATGGCACGCCGGCGTAGGGAGTACCGGGCGCTATTCCACTACTGGCTCTCTGATTCCCCCTGCTCACCCCCACAGCCGTGTACAGGACGCCATTATCCACAAGAATTTTGTGCAGAGCCCAGCGGTATGAAGGAGCGCCGAAGCCATGCGTGATGGAATCCCCCACGAACATTACATTGCCCAACTCAGTCGGCACTCTCTCAGCACTAGCAGCGCCGCCGAGCAACAATCCCATTGCAATAGCTCTCAGTTCGCGAATCATGAGTTCACTTTAACAGATTTTTCCAGTTGAGAAAAGAGAAAACCACAGCAGTCTGCAAAAATCATTTTCTACCCTTCATGCGGTCTATAAAGGAGAACATGGCCGCAATCAGCGTGCCGGAAATGGAATGCCACACGCAGGATATGGCAGCAGCGATGGCGGCTTCTGGCAGCATGGGGAAATGTTTTCCGGCCAGAACAGTAGCGAGCACGGCATTCTGCATACCGACTTCAATGGAGAGAGTTCTCTTTTTGGGGGTGCTCATGCGGGTAAAGCTACCGGTGAGATATCCGAATACATACCCTAGCCCGTTATGTAAGAAAATGCAAAGGAAGATCAGGGCGCCACTTTCAAAGAACTTGGCACCATGCACTGCCGTTACTCCACCCACAATACAGGCCAGCGCCAGCACAGCCAGCCCGGGCATCAGGCGGATGCATGTTTCATAACCGGCACAGCGAGAAAATAGGCGGTTGCAGAGCGTACCAACGCCCACCGGCAGTAGTGTGACCAGCAGAATACTGCGGAAAAGCCCGGCGGCGTCCACTTCAATGCTTTCTCCGGCAAGCCAAAGCACTAGCAGGGGTGTTACAAAAGGAGCCAACAGCGTGGAGGCCGTCGTCATCCCCACGGAAAAAGCCACATCTCCCCTGCATAAAAGGCTCATGATGTTACTTGATACACCACCCGGACTGCAACCAACCAGAATAAGCCCGGCCGCTATTCCCTTTGGTAAACCGAACACGTGCACCAGACCGAAGGCCACCAGCGGCATGATAGTATACTGTGCCACGGCCCCGATAAAGATATCAAGCGGTCTCTGAGCCAGAATCTTAAAATCCTGTGTGGTCAGGGTCATGCCCATCGTGAGCATGATAAAGCCAAGGATGCAGGTTTGCACGTCCCCACGCACCCACTCAAAAGCACTTGGAAACACGAAGGTGAACGCAGCCACGGCGATGATGAATGGCGCCGTATGCGTGGATAACCAAGCAGATACTGCAAGTAAGCGGTGCATGTTAAAAAAAGCCCGGCCTCAGTGGGCCGGGCCTGAAAATTGAATCAATCTTAGCGTTACAGCTTCTTCCAAGGAAGAGCCTTCAGGAGGGCGTCAAAGCCAAGGCCCGTGCCCTTGGGAGCATGGAACTCAGGGGTTACATCCATACCGAGCTCCTCGGAGAAGGGATTGGGACGGTATACGTGATGCGTCACAAGACCGCAGAGAGGCACTTCCTCAGCAGGCTTGCCTGTATAGAACTTGGCAGCGTTATAAGCAGCCCAGCACTGGCCAAGGGGATGGTCAAGATATGTGGTGAACACGGGCAGACCGCTGTTGCTGTGGTGGCGAGCGGGCTTAACAAGGCGCATCATGGGCTTGCTGGTGCGGGCAGGAATGGAGCTCTCCTGACGGGGAGTATCATAACCGAGAGGCATGCCGACATCCTGCAGAGCCTGCCACGTCTCCACATCATAATAGCAGGGGTCTTCCACGAAGTCGATACGAGCCTTCATGGCATCAGAAAGCATATCCCAGAACTTCAGAGCTTCCTCCTTGGAAAGCGTGCAGTTGAAGTCCACGCGCCACTTCCAGTCCGGCACCATGGAGGCGAGATTGGTCAGGCGCTCCACTGTAGTGGCAAGCTTGGGTACCACCTTAATCTTGCCCACGCGGAAGCCACGCTGGTGAAGGTTATACACCTGAGAGGGAGTAGCGCTCACCGTAAGAGTGGCATGGCTGCGGGGAATGGTCAGACCATCAAACAGATTCACGCCAGCGGCACGGGCCTCGCCATCCAGCTCAATGCACTTGAGCGCACGCTCGCCGAGACGCAGGGGTGTGCCGTCACGAAGAGCATCCAGCTCATACTCCAACGGAGAATCACCCAGCTCAGGCCAGGACTGCAGGCAGGCATAACCACCGTTATCACCGCGCAGAAGCACGCCCTCACGCGGCTGAGCAGCGGCACGAGCGCTCAAAGCGCCCACAGGATACAGAGTGTAAGGAGTGTAGTGCATGGCATGATTCTACTCTTTCTGCCCCCATTTGTCACGCTCATTCTGTGTACATATGCAGTATTTCTGCCCTCTGACAACGCGTGGACGGGCATTTTCATTGACAGGACGGAAGGAAAAGAGTACAAGAAGTGTATGTTCAACGGCATGGAAGAGCAGCTTCTCATCGGTGGTGCCTTGTCACTACTGGCAGGACTGTGCACGGGTATCGGCGCGGCCGTAGCTTTATTTCTCAAGAGAACAAATGCTAAAATGCTCACCTTCTCGCTCGGAGCAAGTGCCGGTGTGATGGTGTACATTTCCTTCATGGAGCTCATGCCTCTGGCCATGGAAAAACTGGGAGAAGGCTTAGCAAACAAATGGATTGTGCTCGGTTCCTTCTTCGGTGGTATGGGGCTGGCAGCCCTCATTGACAAACTGGTACCGGAGGACGAAAACCCGCACGAGTTCCGCAGCGAGGATGAGGTTCACCAAGCGCAGTGTGCCACTAGCCTCCAAGGGCGGGACAAGGTGAAACGCTCAGCCTTTCTCTTTGCCATCGCCATCGGCGTTCACAATTTTCCGGAAGGCATGGCAACGGTTGCCGCGGCGTTTGATGATGTAAGCATCGCACTCTCCGTGGCGCTGGCAGTGGCCATTCACAACATACCGGAAGGCCTCACTGTAGCCGTTCCCCTACTCTATGGCACCGGCAGCCGCAGCAAGGCCTTTTGGGTAGGCACGCTCACCGGACTGGCGGAGCCATTAGGAGCTCTGGTGTGCATGCTGGTACTACTTCCCTTCCTGAGTGCCACGCTGCTGGGAATTCTCTTCGCTGTGGTGGCAGGAATCATGGTATTCATATCCTTTGATGAACTTCTGCCCATGGCCGAGCGCTGGGGCCACCATCACCTGAGCATCGGCGGCGTGATGGTAGGAATGTTTGTGATGGCGGCCGTGCTGTAATCTCGGGCGCTAGTTGGCGTTTATTTCCGGCGTCGCCGAAAAATCACAAGCGGAAATCCTAGCGCATCAGCGAGACAAAATAAAGACACCCGCCCACAAGCAGCAGTATCTGCAGTGCCATCGTAATCACCGATATCTTTAACCAGAAACCGGCAGAAATCGACAGGCGTAAACATTCGTCATTCATCCGATCCACCCAGGCAGATTCCGCGCGGACGGCCTGCACCAGCACAGCAATAGCAAACGGCATAGATAAGATGAACATCATAAAGGAAAACAACAGAACCACTATACCACCTACTAGGTGCGTGTTGGGTTTCGGCTCATTCCTATATGTCGGGACAGGTGGCGGAGCAAGGGGCGGCGGCGAAGGCTTCTGCACCGGCACCGTAGGCAGAATGTCCTTCGAGGGAAACGCCCCCGGTAAATCCACAATACGAGTAATGGGAAGCCACTGGGGCATCCCCTCCGCGCAATAGATATGCTCAGGCGTAAGCTCACGCGCCGCGGCCATCGCTTCCAACGCGGAAATGGTATACGGCCCCGTTGGCTTGCCGCCCGGTTTAGCGATATAATATTGCGTTTCAGTCATAAGGAGGAACTCTCTCAATGGCTAAACTCACCTTCCCAGAAAATACAGCCCTGTGTAGACGCGGGGGTCGATGGATTTCCCGGCAGCCATCTGCGCCGCCAGCCATTCATCAATACCGGCCAAGGACACTTCATGCACGGTGATATTTTCATTATCCACGCCACCACCGGCAGATACCTTTTTAAGCCCGGAAGCCAGATAAAAGGAGACTGTTTCAGATGTCAACCCCGGAGACGAAGGCCCGGTGAAGAGATAACGCATTTCCTCAGCCGCATAACCGGTTTCTTCCTCCAGCTCACGAACTGCGGCCACGGCCCCGCTCTCAGGCCCTTCGTCCCCAATGAGGCCGGCAGGAAAACAGATACTCTGAGCCGCAATAGGCGGGCGGTATTCCTCCACCAGCAGCACCTTCCCATCCTCAGTGCAGGCGAAAATCATGGCTGCTCCGGTATTATTCACGCGCTCGCAGTACTCCCAGCGCCCTTCGCATACCATGTTCAGAAATTTTCCTTTATAAAGGGTCTCCATAGCGATAAAAAACAGGCAGCGGAGCACATCGCCCCGCTGCCCTTAAAATAAGGTTTCAATTACTCGCGCACCAGCGTGCGGAAGCGGGCCAGAATGCGGCCGGTAATGGGGCCGGCCACACCGGCACCAATCTTGCGGCCGTCCAGAGAGGTAGCCGCGATTACTTCAGCGGCGGTGCCGGTCAGGAAGCACTCATCAGCGCTGAGAATATCGAAGCGGTTCATCACCTTCTCAATGCAGGGAATACCCAGCTCTTCGCAGATATCAAACACGGCGTGGCGGGTGATGCCACCCAGAGCCCCCTCCGTGAGCGGAGGAGTCATCACAACACCGTTACGAATAATGAAAATGTTGTCACCAGTGCACTCAGCCACATTGCCACGCTGATTCAGCATGAGGGCCTCACCGGCGCCCTGTGCCACTGCCTCCATCTTGGCGGAAATGCCATTGAGGTAGTTCAGGCTCTTCACCTGCGGGCAGAGAATATCCGGGTTCGGACGGCGGAAGGTGGAGGTAATCATGCTCAGGCCATTTTCGTACATCTCAGCGGGATAGAGCGCGATATTCTGCACGATGATGAACATGCTGGGCTTGGGGCAGTTACGGGGATTCAGGCCGAGGTCACCCGTACCGCGTGTCACAACGAGGCGGATATAGCCATCCTCCATCCCATTGGCAGCCACGGTATCCTTAGTAGCCTGACACACCTCCTCATAGGTCCAAGGGCATTCCATGGCCAGATAACGCATGGAATCAAACAGACGGGTGATGTGCTCCTCCAGGCGGAACACCTTACCGGAGTAGAAGCGGATACCCTCAAACACACCATCACCATACAATACACCGTGATCAAACACTGACACCGTGGCCTCTGCCTGATCAACCAATTTTCCGTCGAGCCAGATTTTCATGATAAAAAAATTGTGAACGCAAGTCATTATAACCACTCTCCCCGATAAATAAAGAAGAAAGAGTGGCTTCACCGCATTTTTTTTCATTGTTATGCGCGGCTGACGTACTGCAACCTTGCAGAAAAGGCTCATTCTGCTATCCTGAATCCGATGAAAGCACTTTATCTCATTGCGGCAGCTAGCCTTTTTGCTGCCCCCCTCATGGCTCAGGCTCCCGCCACCGCTGAAGCCCCTGCTCCGGCAGCCGCTCCTGCGCTGGCTGATTACACCGCACCCATGGAAAAACTCTTCACCTGCGTGGCGAAGATAAATGCAGCTCTCCGTGAGGTGAAAGATATTGACTCTGCAGATGACGCCGGAGATGTACTCAGAACACAGGCTCCCATTCTTGTGGAAGCGACCCGCACCTTCAGCGTGCTTCCTGCTCCCCCCGCCGACATTCAGGCAGAATTCGACAGCTGGTTTGCCGCGCACGAGCAGCCGCTGGTGGACCTTGTGTCAATTATCAGCGACCTCGAAAGCGCCGAGCCTCCTTTCTACGGCTCTGAGGAACTCATCGCCGGTGTCACCATCATCGGCCTCATCCTCAGCGGACAGCAGCCCGAGTAAACCGAACTTCCATTCATTCTCCAAAAGCCCTGCCACGTCGGCGGGGCTTTTTTTGTTATCCGACACAGAGTTTATGGCTCTTCAAAAAATCGGCGAAGGAACGCATCCATATCAGAATCGACCAAGCCACCGAAATGAAAAATGCTTCCATACATGCAATCCATTGTCATGTCTTCAGCCCTCCCCTCATAGAGAATCGTATTCAAAAACCAAAGAGAATACTCCTTTATGCTGCCATCAGCATAATGTAAAGTAATGAGGCAAACGTCATTATTCATACCCGGGGCTTCGCGAACGAAGCACGTAGGAAGAGAATCCCGCAGAATAGAGCTCAACTCCTCAAGCTGAGCACCTGATAAGCTGACCTCGCGAAAATCTCGATATCCATACTTTATCGTAGCCGCACAGGGTGTCCCGATAGCACATGAATAGTATAAAAAATACCAAACCACAACAAACACCACGAAAAGCAACGCAATAATCTGCAGCGGTTTACACTTAAACTTTACTTTAGAATATGACATTTTTTAACTGGCTTTATTCTTTAGACAGAGCGGTTCTTCTTTCTGCGCGGCGCAGCAAATAAACAAAAAGAAAAGGAGCCGGCAGCACGGCAACACCCAGAATATAAAGTTTGATATTAAATAAAATATGCATCATTTCCATCGAGAATATCGAAGATACCATCCCTTCTTTATACATCGTCAATATCGAAATCGGAAGATATACATAAGAAGTACAAAGAATGAATATGATATCTCTCTTCTTGGGTGATACTTTTATAAGCGAGAACAGCTTATAAAGCAACATCATCAAAAAAGACAAAACAAGAATTGCGCAACATATCAATGGATATATGATACAATCACTAAGATGATGCCCCCTAGGAGAGAAGTATACAAAAGGAAGATATACGAAAACAACCCACAGGGATACACTTAAAAGTGAATATGAATACATTCTGAGCGTTGGCATCATGAAATGGAAGCTGAGGTGGTGTTCTTGTTTATTACAATTATGCTTTGAGCCCCACACGCTCAGCATAACGCTGCATCAGCATGGCGCCGAACTCACGGTGGGTCACCTGCTGCTCATCATAGTTGGCGTGGTATTCATCCAGCTCCCATGGCAGGAACTGGTTTCTCCCGTAGTATTCACCGGTTTCCTCATCCACGCTCTGCAGACTCAGGAAATCAGAAAGGCACTGCCGCTGCGCTTCGTTGAGTAGACTTTGCTTCTGGCGGACGTAGTCAACTAGGTCGGACTTATAACTAACGCCGGGGTATATTTCCACCACATAGTGTAAATCTCCAATCATGAAACGGGGAATCAGAAAACGGTAGGCCTCCGGCCCGACAAAACACCAAGCCGTCGAACAGGCATGAAGCATATCATCGGGGATAGCGTGCCAGTCATGCCGCTCTTCACGAGGAGCCAGCACATCCAGCACTTCCTCGCTCAGGTAGTCATCCATTGCTTCTCCGCAAAGCAAAACATAGGGCTCGTTCAGACACTGAACCCCGGCAAAAGCTTGTTCAATCTGCGCCTCCAGTTTCTCCTGCAGAGGAGTAAGATAAGTAAGAGGAGGCGTATCCGGCTTGAAATTCTTCCGCGAACACTCAATGCGTTGCAGAAATTCCGCAGCTGCGGCCAGTGCCCCGGGGTTAGCCGAACCCTTTTTCAACCCGCATTCCCGTACTTTCTTTTTCTGCCTCTGTTTTGCCATGCCCGAATTATATCAATTCCTGTCCCGTGGTTCAAGCGTGAAGGTCATTTTGTTGCGCGTTTCCTGCATTATGCGCCCCCCCTTTACAGGTAGGTGTTTCCGTTCAGTTATACCAATCCCTTAATTCTGCACCTTGGAGCTGAGCCCCCGGACGGGATTGAATCTTCTGCACTAAGGCATCAAAACGCGCTGCAGCAGCAGGGGGAAGGAATATGTCTGTATGTGATTTAAAGCGGCTCTCGTAAGTTAATGTCCGTGGCTCCCGCTGACCGGAGTATATGAGAAATATCGGGTAATCCTCAGGCGGTACATAGTAGAGGTTTACAGAATCAGCTTTCCCCATAGCTTCAATGGCCTCCAGTTCTCGGCTTTCGTCTGCATTCAACCGGTATACAGAGGGCATTTCAGGAGAAGAAATATGATTTGCGCCTCTACTGTAGGTTAAATAACATCCGAACCTATCAGGCATAACTTCCTTTGTTTGATGACAACTCACGCATATCCCCACCGCCACAAGGCACAGGGCTGTGTTGGTCATAATTTTGAGGAACGGAGGCATCATGGTGTTTTTTCACTTTCAACAGATTCGAGCCCACGCAAACACAGCCCACAGCACAGCCCACACCACAGCTGACAATGTGCCAAGGTATCTTCCTCTCTCCATCTCTTTTTCTCTGGTCTTTGGATACTGCTTGCAGAAACAGAGAATTGCTTTTATAAGCCCTTGTTTATCGGCTTCAATATCGTCGCTGAAGGAGAAAACACCGTCTGTGCTGTTGATTGTTGAACCAAACAGTTCCACCGATGCTTCCGGCAGGAAATCAGTACCCAGATGCCGGAAAAAGTTCAATTCTATTTCTGAGCCATCCGGCAAATGAAGCACCGGGAGAGCCCATTTGAAGCGTATGGTAGCAAGTTCCTGTCCCCCGGCATCGGTGAAGCTCAAATATCTAAAGAATTTTCCAATCAACCGGCATTTTACCAGCAATGCGCCGGATGAGTCATACAAATCGAACATGCAAAGGCGTATGCTGTCCCCCCCCTCCGCACTGTGGTTTATAAAAGCGCAGGTGGAACCATCTTCCAGTACCAATTTATCGCGGCAATCCAGTTTCATTATCTATCTCCTTTACATAAGATAATACTTCCCGGCACCGAATCCGCAACAAAAAATTGCAGAAAGTGGGAATTTTCTACCATATAGGCGCACACCGCAGGCATTTTGTTGCATGTTTCCTGCATTTTTGGTGCCGATGGCGCAAAAGTCCTCCGACCCCGGAATAACCGGGATATACACAGCTCTCACATGGGATGCCCTGAAAGGCGGCAGATGCGCGAGGCTCTGCCGATAATGACTTTTTAGCAGCAGGCGCACCACTCATTTGAACGACTCTTCAATTACCATGAACAAGACCACCGGTATCATGGACAGGTTTATGATGCCTGTTACCAGAGCATCGGGCACCAGCCAGCACACTCCGGCCAGCGGATAGGCATATAGGGCGCGAGCTTTGTCCACGCGGGCCACGCTGCGTTCCCTCACTAGGTGTATGCCTACCCCCGACTCGCCACTCAGTATGGGATGCCCGGCTATCTGCTCTGCGGAGAGTAACACCGGGCTGGCGCCTGCGGGCAGTTCGTTCCTCCACGGGCCCTTATACTGACGACCGTGTATATCCTCTATGGCATACTCGCACCACGCAATCACCTCTCCTCTTTTGTTGTAATAGGGGTGCCAGCCCGCTTGCTCATACTTTGCCACGACTTCCCTAGGCCATACCGGGGCATCATCACCCGGCGGCTCATTGCTATATCTGCCCATAGGATAACGCGCATAACTTATTACGTCAAATGGTTTGCGCTCATACAACAGGCTGAATTCACGATAAACCGTCCTGCGAGGGGCCTCCGGCAGAATAGAATACACTCCGGAACGCTCAGACGAAGAGCCCAACGCTTTAGCATAAGGGCCACCTATTAAATCGCGGTTGCTGCGGCGCAAGGTCGTCTGCACCCCCTGCACATAGTAACGGGAGCCCACCCGGTACACGGCATCGTGAAGCACGACAATGCCATCGTATTCCTT
>JAFWZG010000032.1 GCA_017517385.1 Akkermansia sp. | reverse complement strand
TAACTCTATTATTGCTTGTTTACTCATTTTGAGTGACATGTGTATATGTTAGTGCCTGATTTATGAGGCATCCAGCTTTTCACGTGTCAGCCAAACTCGTGGGAAGTGTCAGTTCGGTGACTGGATTTTTGAGGCAATGCGAGGTGTGGCAACGCAAGGAGAAAGTACTGTAAAAGACAGATTGACAATAAAAATACAAGATTAGTCTTGCCTAACAGGTGCTAATCGCGGTACAATCTGGATTGACTGAGAGCGCCGCTGCATCTACGGCCGCAGTGGCAAACAAGGTTTTCCCAAAAACAAAAACGAAACTATGCAGTACACACACGAAGTAGAACAGATGTGTTGCGTCAAGAAGGGCTGCAATCACGGCCCCGCCCCCATCCCTCAGGAGGGTGCCTGGACCGCAGTCACGAAGACCGAGGATATTTCCGGCCTGACCCACGGTGTGGGTTGGTGCGCTCCCCAGCAGGGTGCCTGCAAGCTGACGCTGAACGTAAAGAACGGCGTTATTCAGGAGGCTCTGGTGGAGACCATCGGCTGCTCCGGTATGACCCACTCCGCCGCTATGGCCAGTGAGATTCTGCCCGGCAAGACCATTCAGGAGGCTCTGAACACCGATCTGGTGTGCGACGCCATCAACACCGCTATGCGCGAACTCTTCCTGCAGATCGTTTACGGTCGCACCCAGAGCGCTTACTCCGAGGGCGGTCTGCCCATCGGTGCCGGCCTTGAGGACCTTGGTAAGGGCCTTCGCTCTCAGACTGGTACTCTGTACGGCACGCTGGCCAAGGGCCCGCGCTACCTGGAGCTTGCTGAGGGTTACATCACCAAGCTTGCTCTGGACGCCAACGGTGAAATCACCGGCTATCAGTACGTGAAGATGGGCCCGATGATGGAAGACATCAAGAAGGGCATGGACGCCAACGAGGCTGTGAAGAAGCACACCGGCTCCTACGGCCGCTTTGCTGACGCCGCCAAGTACATTGACCCCCGCCACGAGTAAAGAACCCTTAACATACAAGACAAGATTATGCCTCTTTTTGAATCCTACTCCCGCCGCATCGACCAGATTCTCCCGGTCCTTGCTCAGTACGGTATCTCCTCCTGCGAGGACGCCGAGAAGGTTTGCCTTGAGAAGGGTATCGACGTGCGTGAGATCGTGCGCGGCATCCAGAACATCGCTTTCGAGAACGCCGGTTGGGCCTACACCGTAGGCGCCGCTATCGCTATTAAGAAGGGCTGCACCAAGGCCGCTGATGCCGCTGAGGCTATCGGTGAAGGTCTGCAGGCTTTCTGCATTCCCGGCTCTGTGGCTGACGACCGTAAGGTGGGTCTGGGCCACGGCAATCTGGCCGCTATGCTTCTGCGCGAGGAGACTGAGTGCTTCTGCTTCCTGGCTGGTCACGAGTCCTTCGCTGCTGCTGAAGGTGCTATCGGTATCGCTCGCTCCGCCAACAAGGTGCGCCAGAAGCCTCTGCGCGTTATCCTGAACGGCCTTGGCAAGGACGCCGCTTACATCATCTCCCGTATCAACGGCTTCACCTACTGCCAGACCAAGTTCGACTACGCCACCGGTAAGGTGGAGGTGGTGAACCGCACCGCTTTCTCTGAGGGCGAGCGCGCTAAGGTGAACTGCTACGGCGCTGACGATGTGCGCGAGGGCGTGGCCATCATGTGGCTCGAGGGCGTGGACGTTTCCATCACCGGTAACTCCACCAACCCCACCCGCTTCCAGCACCCCGTTGCCGGTACTTACAAGAAGGAGTGCGTTCTCGCTGGTAAGAAGTACTTCTCCGTGGCCTCCGGTGGTGGCACGGGCCGTACCCTGCACCCGGACAACATGGCTGCCGGTCCCGCCTCTTACGGCATGACCGACACTCTGGGCCGCATGCACAGCGACGCTCAGTTCGCCGGCTCCTCCTCCGTGCCCGCTCACGTGGAAATGATGGGCCTTATCGGCATGGGCAACAACCCCATGGTCGGTGCCACCGTTTCCGTGGCTGTGGCCATCGAGGAAGCTATGAACAAGTAAGCCCTGCGCTTACGCGTTTACAGTTACACTTACAAAAAAACCTGTCCCGCATGCGGGTCAGGTTTTTTTGTTTTGTCCGCTGTGAATCTAGGAAAAACTGGGGAGTGGGGTGACGAGGGTAAAACGAAGTCAGAGGCGAGCGAAAAAAATCCCCACCTTGCATCTGAGCCAAGGTGGGGGATTTTTTATCAGTAAAAGTACGGAATTAGGCGGGGGGATTGGGGCCGGAGCCGTACTCATTGGGGCCCCTAGAGTCTTCGAGGGCAAGAATCAGGCTATAAATGGGAATCAGGCAGAATATGCCGGGTTTGCCGACATCGTGCATGCGACGCCATGCTACAGCGATGGATGGAACCAAGGTGACAAGGCAGCCAACGTATGTAATGCTGAGAATTGCGCAGAACAGGAAGAACCACCAATACTCAGACTGGGAGGCTCGGCCATCGAATGTCGCGTAACGCTTGAAGCAGGATGAAATGGCCTGGCCGAAGCTGTACGAAGAGCCGGAGCTCAGAATTTGCTGCACAGGAACCCAGTTAGGAAGAGTTGCATTCCATGCCATGCAGTTGGGAGCCAGCTGCCCGGTAAGAAGCATGGTGCGGATTTCCTCAACTGTATAGGGGCCAGCCGGCTGACCGCCGGGAGCGCAGACCTGATATGTTACAGCTGGCATGGGAGCCGGAGCAGCGGGCATGGGTGCGGGTGCAGCGGGCATGGGAGCCGGCGCGGCAGGGAAGTGAGCTGTAATGGGCTCCCAGTTTGTCATGCCTTGGCAGAAAACGCTTGCTGTGCTAGGATAAGTTCCATCAGCAACACCTTGTTTAATGGTCTGCTCATCAAACGGCCCTTGGGGAGTGCCGCCAGGGATTACAACGTAATATGATTTCATGTGTGATAACGGAGTGATGACATTGTACAACTATGGCTGTGCAAATGTGCTATTTGCGATGGCCTAGTTGTTTGTTTCGTAGGCATGAAAAGTACCCACCGCGTTACTATAGTACAATGTGAATACGGCAACAAGTAAAAACTGATATAATTGGCATAATTTATCGGACGAATCCCGAGAATGCTTTTCTTTTTTACCTTATACGCAGAATTTGGTGCGGATAAACGGTTTTCTGGTAAAAATATTAGGCCAGAGGGGCTGAATATGATTCCGTAATGTTCCGCCAGCGAGTGGTTTTCACCGTCTACAAGTTTCTACTTGGTGTCGGGACTGTTTAATTCAGGCGCAATTCGTAATCCACCACGTCCAGAAGTTTTCCGAATTTTTCACCAACGGCATGGAAGTGTGAAACTTGGCGGAATCCCAGTGCCTCGTGAAAGTTGCTGCTGCGCTCGTTGCCCTGAGTGATGCAAGCGATAAGAACCCGGCAGCCTGCGGCCCGGCAACGGGCGATAAGCTCCTCCATGAGCTTGCGGCCTACCCCTTTACCACAGGCTTGGGGAGCGAGGTATATGGTGCTTTCCCAAGTGGCAGCATAGGCTGCACGCTCTTTCCAGCGGTGCGCATAGCAGTGGCCCAGCACTTCGCCGTTTTCTTCATACACCAAATAGGGATACTCCTTGGCAAAACTTACGATGCGCTCCTCCATCTGCGCTTCACTTATTCCTTCTGTCTCAAAGGAAATGGTGGTGTGCAGCACGTATTCATTGTATATGGCTGCCAGTGCCGCGGCGTCTTCCCGGGGATGTACCTCGCGTATCATAGCGCCTGTTATGCTACATGATTCCGCTTCCAGCGTCAAGCGCATTCTGGCGCTTGACGCTGGTGAGAAAGGGCAGGGCCCATGATGATGGTAAAATCAATTAGGCTTTTGCTTACTGCGGAAGTAGGCGGCCATGCGCCTCACGATTGAAGAAAATGTCTTGTTTTCCGACGCCTCATCGTCAGAGTCGGCAGGGGGCGGAACCGTTGCTTCGTCCACAATATCAACGTCCACGGTCTCAGCTTCCTGAAGCTCATCTTGGATTATTTTAGCCTCGCGGCGCAGCTGCTCGCGCTGTTCTTCCGGTACCTCATTTTCCAGATAGTCGGGGATAACGAGGGAAAGAATGAGGGTGAGAATCCCAAGGTCATCCAGCAGACCGATGATGGGGGCTATATCCGGGATGGCATCCAGCGGGCTGATGAGGTATAACAGTGCGGCCCCCAAAAGCAGTACATTACGCGGGGTGAGCAGCTCTTTTGCTTTTCCATCTCGGAAAATCCGGTATGCCTGATCAGCTCGTTTGGCGGTGGGATTGGTTTTGCCCTTTCTTTGTAGCCAGTCGCTTACAGCTTTTTCAAACTTCTCCAAGCTTTGTGGGTCTTTCAGAATTTCCACCATCCGCTTGACCCACTTGGATTTTTCGAAATGAACGGTGTTTTTGGTTTGATTTTCACTCATAGATGTTGGGCTATTGTGTGTTGTTGTGCTCCGTATTTATCGAGAAATTAGCAGCAATATTGATCTTTTGCAATACAAAAATGCGAAAGAATCGTGAGGCTGGCTGAAAAACATTAATGGTTACTTGTTTTTCACAGAGAGGACACGTTTAATAACGGTAACGGCGTCGTGAGGAATTACGCGAAGAATTGCGAGAGGGTGAACTATAATACCTGATGTTCGGTTGGTAATCTTCATATTCACAGGGTGTTTCCGGAGGAAGCGCATCTTCTGAACCGGCGATGTTGCAATACTCAGCACGCAGTTCGTATATCTTCTCCGTTACACGCTGAATGGTATTCATGATAACTTGATTCTGATTCAATAAGGAGCTGATGGCCTGATCTATACCGGAGTATCGTTGCGAGCCGGCAGGGAGCTGGTGGCATACTCTTACTCCGCGTCCATCAAAATCTGTTCTTGCCCAATGGCGGCAGGCTCCTGTGATACCTTGGTCATCACAGTTACCGGTGCTACAGTTTCGGCATAGCTCGTGTAGCCTGATTTTAACGAGATTATAGGCAACTTTTCTATAGAGATTTTCTCTCCGCTGCCGCATATTCTGTAAGCGATTCCTGATGCTGTTAAGAGCGCGCCGTTGTTCTGGGGTGAGGGCGCTTTCTGATGGTGCAGAGTGCGTGGGAGTATTTCGCTGACGGGGCGGGGTAGTGGGGCTGGTATTGTAGCCCTGTACCGGTGTGCTGCAGAAGAAAACAGCAGCCGTGATGATAATCATGCTTGTGCGGTGATGGTGGTGGGCCATGGCGTTCATATGTTGATGTGTCTAGTAGTGCTACGATATAAATGTAGCACAAAGATTATAAAAAGTAAATATGAAAATATTTTTTTCGTTTGGATTGTGTTTTTTAGTAAAGTAGAGGAAGGTGTCTAGAGAATTTCGCGTTCAACTCCTTCCCAGTCTGTGCAGGAAAAAGCGCCGATTCCGGCATCCGTTTCGCAGAGCAGAACTCCCTTTTTTATTCCCCTGCGAGTGAGGATTATGTTACGCTCGTCCGGTGAAAGTGTACCGGAAGTGGGGGATTCCACGATAATCGGCTCCATAGTGCCATCCTTACGGCATATCATGCAGCGGTGCGGTGCATGGTGTTCTGAAGATATGGTTAGACAGCCTGCTGCATGAATATCTTCTGGCGTATTCCAGAAGAACCCGCCGCTTTCATCATGGTTCAGGATGTCCGGATAGCGGCATTTGCGACACCTATAACCCAGCACCGGCCCTCGCAGTTCCTCCACGACTCCGATGGGGGTATCCGTTAGCATCCCGTTCAGAGCGGTGGTTATCTTCACCTCTGTGCGGTGTATGGCCTGCCTGATTTGCTGGAGCTGGTGTCCGCCGCAGTGTGGACATGTGAAGGTGATTATCATGGTTGCGGTTTTCGTTTTGTGGGTTTATATATATAGCAAAATCTCTACTTTGTCAACCAAAAATTAGCAATTTTGGAGAAATACGTTGAGTCGTAAAAATATCGGCTTGCAAAAGTATGGCAATAATGCTATATTCGTCAGCGTGGAAGCGCAGAATCAGGATGAGTTGAAGTTAAACGTGAAGTTGTGGCTTAAGGTCAACAATTACAGTTACGCTTGGCTTGCTGAGAAGTGTTTTGTGACGGAGGCCACGGTGCGCAACTGGATGGCCCGGAAGGTAATTCCTGCTGCGAAGGAGCATATCATTCGCGAGTTGATGAAGGATTTGCCGCTGGCTCTTCCTTCTAGGGTGCAGGTAAAGGAGGAGACTCTGGTGACACTGAGTCTTGATTCTGCTACTCGAAAGATTTTGGAGAAGAAGGCTTTTGCTCAGGGGAAAACGCTGGCAGAGTTTCTTGCGGATGAAGTTCCCCGCTTGGGAGAGTGAGCTGAGGCATATGACAGCGTAAGCGTGTACAGTTTTTGCGCTTGACATGGGGGCTATCAAACGTATAGAATGAAGAGTGTATGATAGCTCTTCCTCCGCAGACTCGAATAGGAAATTATAAAATACTGAAAGCCATCGGTCAAGGTGGTTTTGGTGTGACTTATGTTGCGTGGGACTGTTCACTGGAGCGCACGGTGGTGCTGAAAGAATGTTTTCCTGCGCAGATATGCAGTCGCGCTGAAGATGGAAGTGTGAGGCCGGTGCATGCGGGGCAGGAGGAATTGTACCGGCAGGCGATGGTTGATATGCGGCGAGAGGCCTGTACTCTGGCGCAGTTGAACCATGAGCGCGTTGTGCGGGTGTATGAGGTGTTTGAGAGCCATGGTGGTTTGTTTTATGTGATGCCGTGGTTGGATGGTGGCACGCTGGAAGAGGTGATGGCTGAAGCAGCTGAGGAGGGGCGGCTCATAGAGCATGAAAAGGCAAGGGCCTGGCTGCTGGATGTGCTGGACGGGCTGAGCTATTTACACTCGCAGAAATTCCTTCACCGTGACTTGAAACCGGCTAATATCATGTTTGATGCAAATGGGCGT
Organism: Akkermansia sp.; assembly: GCA_017517385.1. GTDB lineage: Bacteria > Verrucomicrobiota > Verrucomicrobiia > Verrucomicrobiales > Akkermansiaceae > Akkermansia. Next base: position 7,839 of record JAFWZG010000032.1, on the reverse strand, counting down.
CCGGTAATTATAGATTTCGGTGCAGCTGTATTTTGCGGGGCAGATGCGACAATTACCCAAGGGGCCTTTTCTCCGCAGTATGCTGCGCCTGAGCAGGTGTCCGGCAAGGGGGAACTAGGGGGACAACTGGATTTGTATGCGCTGGCCGCAACGTGGTATGAGCTCATCAGCGGGAAGGTGCCGGAGCCCGCGGTGAAGCGTATGTTTACTGATGAACTGGTGCCGCTGGGGGAGCTGCCGGGAATGAGCGATGTATCCAAAGAACTGGTGGAATCCGTTATGAAAAACTTGGCGCTGCAGCCATCAGCGCGCTGTGCGAGTGCCGCGGAATGGCGCGCTTGGCTGCTTGAAGATAAGGCTCCAGCATCAGTTCGTAAGAAGAATCTGCCGTTTGGGATGCCGCGCCAGACTTCGCTTCTTCTTGCTGGCTGTGCTGTTTTTCTAGCTGGGGGGCTGGGGGCGTTTCTGCTGCAGGATAATCAGGTGGAGCCTATGCCTTCTGCGCCAGCTGAGCAGGCATCTGTACCCGCGTCCGGTGAGGGCGGTGGAAGTGGGAATGATGACGCTGCCAAGCTGGCTGATTTTGTGGAATCCTTCATTGCGGAACATGCTTTGGAGAGCAAAGTGGCTGAGTTAGCGCGTTTGAATGCGGAAGCACGGGCGCTGAATGCTGAATATGAAGAATCTGTGCGGCGCTTTGTGGCTGAGGCGACGGAAGCTTGCGCCAATCTGAATCGGGATGAGCGTTACGGCTACTTGTGGGGAAGCAAGAGGAGCGAATCAGAGGCGCTGATGTCACAGTATATAAAGAGATTTAATGAGTTAGCCTTAAAACAATCTCTTCTGTATTCGGAGATAACTGAGTTAATGAATGAGCCGGAGCAGCATGTGGCTGATCTTTCTACCACAGACGCCATGATGCTGCTGCAGCTGAAGCGTACTCTGTGTAATCGTTATGAAGACAAGCTCAGCCTAGTTCTCGACCCCTGTAATGAGGATGCTTTTAGCCAGTTGACTCGCCTGATTGACTAGTGTTTAGTCCTGAGGAATAGAGATGAAGAGTTCTGTTTGTGGAGGTTGCTGTGGTAGTGTTGGCTGTTGTTCCGGATTGTCAATAAGCAGATAGTAGGCCGCAGTAAACAAAAGGACGATGAGTATGAGCGCTATTATGCGGGTGAGTACTGAGCCCGACTGCGTAGCGGCTTGCTGAGATTCCTCCGGTTGGCTCTGTGTTTTCAGCGAGTTGCACAGGAGTTCAGAATCCTTTGCGTTTTGTTCTGTTTTTTGCATACTTAGTGAAGCCGTATTCTGTTAGTCTGAGGATACTGTTATCAAGAATGGAATGCTTGATAATTTAATCAGCGTGCGTTGATAATAGCAGAAATGTTGAGTGATAGTCAATCCTGAAGAATTGCTCGTCATTTTACTGTCGCAGAATAACCCTCAGAATGTACTCCGGGGACTGCTTTAGGCTTGACAGGACAGGTGGTAAAAGGATATGATGTGCGGGTATTCACCTAAACCTTATCATATAGAGTAGACCCCGAGCTTAAATCATGATTCCCGAGGACAAACGCCAAGAGCTGGAAGGTATTCGTAAAACGCTTCTCGAGCTTGCAGAAGAGTGCACTGCAAAGGACGGGTATGATGCTGTGAAGGAACAGATTGCACAGGCTTTACGTGCTATTGATCAGTTTGATTCTGGTATTGAAATTATTGTGTGCATGGGCATGTTGAAGGCCGGTAAATCCACTTTGGTGAATTTGCTGACGCGTTCAGCAATGGCTTCTCCCACCGGTTATGGGCAGGATGTTACATTGCGACCGGCTCTTATTCGCATGGCTGAGTCTGGTGCGGCTCCGCGTATTTTCCTGTACGAAAAGGCCGCCGGCTCAGAGGAGACTGATGTATCCGTCTTGCAGGCTGCGGTACTGGATCATCTGCGTGGCATTGAGAAAGAGGGTAGCATGTCCGCCGTTTCGATTCGTTCTCTGCCCTTGAACGAGAATTCACTGCGAGGGGTGCTCTGCTGCCGGGTGGCGGATTCTCCGCTGCTTTCGGAAGAGCCGGTGATGGTTGTTGTTGAGACTGAGTACAATGAGACTTGCCGTTTGTTGCGCCACCGTAACCGCATGTTGCTGGATATGCCCGGCTGCGACTCTGCCACGGCAGAAGTGGCTAAGGGCGAGCGTTATCGTGAGATTGGCAAGGAATGCGATATGGTGTTGTTACTGCAGAGCTCCGTGGCTCCGCTGAATGCCAAGGCTGTGGAAGAGCTGGAGGCGCTTCTGGCCGGGCGCGCTCCTTCTACCACCCGAATTATCCAGAATCGCATGGAGTCCAAGGCGTGGTTGCGTTCGGAAGTGCTTGATGCTGAAACTTTGGATCAGTCCAACCGTGCTCTCAGCGTGTTGAGACAGCTTTCTGAAAATCGTGAGATTCCCGTTTCCTCTGTGAATTTGGGTATGGCATATGCCGGTATTTTTGAGAGTTCTGCTCGCCTTCGTGAGCATATAGAGATGTCCGGTGGAGTGTATCAAACTCCGGCAGAATTGTTGGCCGGTTCTGGCTTTGATGCAATGGAAGATTCTCTGCATCGTGAGCTTTCCGATATACGTTATCTGCACTGCTGCGATAATCTCCGACAGACCTTGCGCTCCTTGGCCGCCGCTGTGCTTGTGACGCAGCGTAGTGAGAATAAGGCCCTAGCCGCCCTGAAGAACAGAGTGGAGCGCTGGGATGTTTTCCGAAAGGTGGCAGAGGATGCGCTGCACAGCCCGAATGTTCCGGCGGATGCAGAGTTCTCCATAGCTCCCACTCAGATGCCGGATTTTCCCCTCATCTGTGAAAATATCTACAGGGATCGCCGTGAGCTTTATAAGGGCCCGAAGGCCACAGGCCGTGACATCAATGAATGCATGACGGACTGCAATAATGCCTGTCGTGATGCACTCAGAGAGTTCCTGTTCAAAGACCTTACTGATAGACACGTGCAAATTTCCGTAGGCGGTGAAATCTGTACTGTTTCTGAGTGGTGTAATCACACTATTAGGCATTTGCTGAAGGCGTGCAAGCAGCGCATGATGGAGCATGATGCGGAGCTCTGGGGAGAGTTCTCCGTGCCTGAATACCCGGATTTCCAAGAATGGCAGGAGGTGCACAATATGCCTCTGAACCCGGAGAAGGCCGTGAAGGAAAACCGCTTCAACCCGTATATTTACGAAGAACGCGTTCACCGCTGGTGGTGGAAGGATGCTGATAAGGAGTATGAAGTATTCTGGGGGAATGAGCTCTTTGTGGGGCAAGTGGTGGATCCCATGGTGAAGCATTACTTGGGTGAAGCTGATGAGCAGCTGCAGGCTCAGCCTCCTCACGAGCGTATGCAGAAGGTTATCACGGAGGAGGTTCGTACCACTACGGTAAACTTCTTCTCTGCTCTTTCTGCTAAGCGCGAGAAAACGCTCTCCGATATTACTGTTGTGCAGGAGCGCCTGAAGTCGCTCACTGACGTGATGGCGAGAGTGAGCGCGATGAATGAGGCGTACGAAAAGGCTCATTAAGTTGCACGCTTGCGAGCAGCGCTTCAGGATTATTATAGCATTAACACCGAGGATTATTCCTCGGTGTTATTAGGTGGATAGAAAAGGAGCTTTCCCCTTAGCCTTTTTTCTGATTTTTGTTAACTGATGAGGCTAGCGTTCAGTCGTTGTGGTTGCTGGTGGTTGCTGAATTTCGTCACCTTTCTGGGTGCTTATGAGGGTGATAATGAGCATGATGATAATGACGATTACCTTACATAATACCCCTGCCAGCAGTCCAAGCATGGCACCGAATCCTGATTTTACCGAGTCTTTCGCGTTCTTACGTACTAGCACCAGCTCCGCGATGAAGGCTCCAAGAAAGGGCCCTGCTATGATGCCAATAGGAAATGCGAAGAATGCGCCTATGAAGAGCCCCAGCATGCTGAACCAGAAGGCCTGCTTGCTGCCGCCGAACTTCTTGGCTCCCATAGCTGTAGTGATATTGTCTACCAGCGTACCAAAGATGGCGAGTAGCGCGAGTATGAGCCATATCCACCATGCCGGGTATGGCTGGCCCGCGGCCAAGGCGTAACACACGCTGCCTCCCAGCGCCACGAAGCAGCCGGGGTAGGGGAGTACGGTTCCTAGGAACCCGGCCATGTAAAGAAGAGCTGCTGATATATAAAGGCCTATTACTGTATAATCATGGCCTGCAAACCACTGTGCTACATCCTGAAACATGGCTGAACTTATATTGATTACAGGCCCTTTGCTCTGAGTTCCGCGCGCTTGCGGGCGGTGGCGTCCAGCAGGCGCTTACGCATGCGGATGAAGTGGGGGGTGGCTTCCACCAGCTCATCCGGTTCGATGTATTCAATGGCGCGCTCCAGTGAGAACACGCGCGGGGGCGTGAGTTGAATGGAGTCGTTCTTGGTGGCGGAGCGGTGGTTGGTGAGATGCTTTTCGCGTGTGGGGTTGACGGGTATGTCGATGGGCTTGGGGTTCTCGCCCACAATCATGCCTTCGTACACCTCATCACCGGGGGCAATGAAGAGGGAGCCGCGCTCCTCCATGGCCTGCAGCGCATAGGGGCGGGCGATGCCATTCTCCATGGAAATAAGTGTACTGCTCTGGCGGGTGACAATTTCGCCCGCGTAGGGGGCGTATTCCTTGAAGAGGTGGGAGAAGATGCCATGTCCACTGGTGAGGTTTACCAGCTCAAACTCGAAGCCGATAAGGCCGCGGGTTGGAATGGTGGCCTGAATGTAAGTGCGGCCGGTTCCCTTGGTCTCCATATTCTCGAGAATACCCTTGCGGTTGCCCAGAATACGCACGGCGCCATTCGCACACTCATCGGGCACTTCTATGTAAACAGTCTCAAAGGGTTCGCAGCGTACACCGTCAATATCCTGTGTAATCACTTTGGGGCGGGATACCAGCACCTCATAATTTTCACGGCGCATTTGCTCCACGAGAATGGCAATTTGCATGGTACCGCGAGCGGATACCATGAACACGCCGGCCAAATCGGTGTCCTCCACCTTAATAGAGATATTGGTACGCATTTCGCGCATGAGGCGGTCACGGATGACGCGGCTTGTCACGTTCTTGCCATCACGGCCACCCAGAGGTCCATCATTGATACTGAACTCCATCTGCACGGTGGGCGGGTCAATCTGAACGAAGGGCATAGCCTCTGCCTCAGGATCAGCTACCAGTGTTTCACCGATGTCCACCCCTTCGAAGCCGGAGATGCCGATGATGTTACCGGCTTCGCCGATGGCGGAGTCCGTGGTCTGCAGGCCACTGTATTCGAAAAGTTTGGTTACTTTGCCCTGTACTTTGCTGCCGTCAGCACGCAGCAGATAGAGAGTGTCGCCCTTCTGCACGCGTCCGTCGGTAATGCGGCCCACGGCTACTCGGCCTACGTAATCATCCCAGTCAATATTAGATATGAGCATCTTGAAGGGAGCTTCTGCATCAGCGTCCTTCGGGGCGGGAATGTGGTTGACAATCTGATAGAGCAGGGGAGTGCAGTCCACAGGCGGCTCATTTTCCGGGCTGTTCATGAAGTAGCCATCGCGGGCAGAGCCGTACACAAAGGGGGCTTCAAACTGCTCTTCCGTGGCATCCAAATCCAGCAGTAGCTCCAGCACCTGATCGTGTACTTTCATGGGATCCGCATGCGGGCGATCAATCTTGTTCACCACCACGATGGGCAAAAGTCCTTCTTCCAGAGCTTTGCGAAGTACAAAGCGTGTTTGTGCCTGAGGGCCTTCATACGCGTCCACCACCAGAATGACGCCATCCACCATCTTCATCACTCGCTCTACCTCTGCGCCGAAGTCTGCGTGGCCGGGGGTGTCAACAATGTTGATGGTGTATCCATTCCAGTGAATGGAGGTGTTCTTTGCCTTAATGGTGATACCCTTTTCGCGCTCCAAATCCATGGAGTCCATGGCACGTTCCTGCACTTCCTGATTTTCTCGGTAGGTGCCGCCGGCTTTCAGCAGCTGGTCTACGAGGGTGGTCTTGCCGTGGTCTACGTGGGCGATAATGGCCAGATTGCGGAACTTCGTGGGATCACTCATAACTTTTTGGGAGGACGCACTTCGCGCGCCTTGCGCGCGCAATTCTACCATATCGCTCACGCCGCGTAAAGCCTTAATTGCGCGGCAGACTAAAAAATGCTTTTCACGCATTGCCTCAAAAATCCAGTCACCGAACTGACACTTCCCACGAGTTCGGCTGACACGTGAAAAGCTGGATGCCTCATAAATCAGGCACTAATATATACACATGTCACTCAGAATGAGTAAACAAGCAATAGTAGAGTTACTGAATTCGAACGCAGTAAAGTATCGAAAGACACGCTCCCGTAAAGCTAAGGGCGAACTTCTGAAGCAACTAATGGAACTAACTGGTTACAAGTCGTCTAAAAGTATTATTAGATACTATTCACGCGCTCGAAAACGCAAGCGTGTGGAGAAGAGAGGGCGTCTGCCCAAATTGCAACCCTGCGACATCGAGCTTATAAAGTCAATTTGGTTGAAATCCGACCAGCCTTGCGGTAAGCGGCTCCATCCCATGCTGCCAACGTGGCTGCAGGCCTACTCAAAACGATACAAAATTGACGAGGAGTCTCAAAGACGCATACTGAGTGTATCACCAGCCACTCTGGACCGAGTGTTGAGTGGTTCCAAAGTGGATGATATACATAAAGCCAACAAACAAACCATCAGCGCATTAAAGCAATCTATACCAATTATAGACACAACTCGCAAGATTAATGTCCCCGGGCATCTATATGCCGATACAGTAGCTCATTGCGGGGATAGTATCCGCGGCAATTTCGTTTGGACGTTAACGGTAACGGATGATTTGACCTTATGGACACTCAACCGCGCAATATGGAATAAAGGTCAGGATGCCACATGCACGGCCTTTCTATATCTGCTGCGCGAAATGCCGTTCATGGTTCGTAGCATCAACACAGACAATGGGTCAGAGTTCATTAACTACCATTTACAAAGAATGCTCAAAGAAAAATACAAAAGGTGTAGACTGACACGTTCCCGCCCATACAAAAAAAATGACAACGCCCGTGCAGAAGAACGTAATCGTCACAAAGTCAGAGAATTAATAGGCTATGAGAGAATAGATAATGAGCAATGCGTGTTTCTACTCAACCAGGTATATCGATATCATAATCTGCTCACTAATTTTTTCATAACCAGCACAAGATTAATATCAAAGCAACGTAATCCGGTCACCGGCAAAACGAGAAAGAAATACGACAAAGCCCGAACCCCATATGAAAGAGTCATGGAACAAATGAAAGACGGAGCAAGGAAAAGAAACCTTATAGCTCTGAGGGAAGCCCTCGATCCCATCGAATTGCAGGAAAATATCCAAAAATCACTAAAAAGGCTCTTCCACCTCATGAAACCCGAGAGCATCTTATGAAGTTATCCTCCCCCATCCGGCGAATTTTTCTGCCCCAAAATGCCGACTCGCTACGCTCGCTGTCATTTTGGGGCAGAAAAATGGTGGATTTGCCTTGTTTTTTAGTCAATTATCCGCTAAAATTTCGGTGACCGCAATTTTGAGGCATCCACTTTTCGGTGACTGTTTTTTTTGAGGCAATACGGGCGTGTTGCGCGTAGCGCAACACCAGAGCAAGTAAGGTACTTTCTCGTGTTTGGGGTGCGGTTTGCTGGTATTGCGCTTGCAATAGATTGCCTTAAGCCCCAGCTCCTTCATCAGCCTCCTTACATATTTTCTGTTTACCTGATATTGTAAGGCGTTGCTAACGTGC
>JAFWZG010000031.1 GCA_017517385.1 Akkermansia sp. | reverse complement strand
CTGATACGGAAAATTTAGAGACACAAATTTATTGTAAAATTTTTCGGAAAATTTTTCTTGGAATTTTTCAATCCTGCTATTCAATCCCATCATCAAAGCATTTCTATTAGAACGACTTATAGAGATGCTTCTTTTTATGGAAAGGGTTTGCTGTGGAGAACGCCCTTACAGGTAAATGTCGGTTCTGAAAAGGGGGGCTGCTGAAATCAACCTTTATCACACAGTGGGGGTTCTCACAAGGTCGGCATCGTTTTCTACAACCCCTTTTTTCAGCCCCCCTTACATAACCATCGGACTAAAATTTGGTCTGTAAAGGTGAAAAATGGGCAGAGCAGTCCCTTTACCTCATCCTTACTTGGAGCGCAACTCTGGCGCAGAGCGGTGAGTTCCTGAAAATAGAGGTGAATGGATGAAAACCTGAAATCATCAGACAAAAACGGCTTTTCCGCAAATAACTAGAATTTTACACTAGTCGTTGATTATAAACGATTATAGTTACAGACCAAAATCGGACTATTTGGTATGCGTTTTCAGCCGTTTTCAGGGCATTTTTGAGAATGATTACAAAGAGAAGAGGGAGTTACTTTTTATCGTAACTCCCTCATTTTCAGTTATACGCACGAATGGACTCGAACCATCACGATGTTACTCACTAGAACCTGAAACTAGCGCGTCTACCAATTCCGCCACGTGCGCTTTGGAATGTGTGCGAGGGGATTTAACCATAAAGCGGCGGGGATTGCAAGACAAATTTTGCAAAAAAGCGAAAAAAGTCAAAAAAAGGGGTTAAAAAAGGGATAAAAAGGGAGGGAGTGGGGTGTTGCGGCTTGCGTTGGGGGAGTGAACGGGCTATAATGTGCGGGAGTGGGAGAGGAAAGTCCAGATAAACGCAAGAGCGCACCCTCACGGGGGCTAAAGCCGCGGCCGGGGCACAGGCAGCGCCCGGATGGGGCTGTGCCGGAAATACCGGATCTGGAGATGCTGCGCATCATCGGCAAAGGAGCATACGGCGAGGTATGGTTGGCCCGCACAGTGACGGGTGCCTGCCGTGCGGTGAAGGTGGTGTGGCATGAAGATTTTGATGATGAGCGGAGCTTCACTCGCGAATTTGAAGGCGTGCTGAACTACGAGCCCATTGCTCGCGGCAATCCCGGGCTTGTGCACATCCTGCACGTGGGGCGGAGGGATGGTGAGTACCCTTGCTATTACTACGTGATGGAGCTGGCGGATGATGCATACACGGGCATCCACATCTCACCTGAGGAATACATACCGCGCACACTGCTGAGCGATATGCAGCTGTACGGGCACCGCCCGCTGCCACTGGATTACGTGCTGGAAGTAGGCAGCCAGCTGGCACACGCCCTGGCCGGGCTACATGCGGAAGAGCTGACGCACCGCGACGTGAAGCCGGCCAACGTGGTATTCGTCAACGGGCGAGCTAAGCTGGCAGACGCCGGGCTTGTGGCGCCGAACAGCCGCCGCAGCTTTGTGGGAACAGAGGGCTACATACCGCCGGATGGCCCGGGTACCCCGCGAGCCGACGTGTACGCGCTGGCCAAAGTGCTATACGAAATCGCTACCGGCAAAGACAGGCTGGACTTCCCCGAGCTGCCTGCTGAGCTGCCGGAAGGCGCCTCACACCGGCGCTGGCTGAAGTTCAATGATATCATCTGCGCCGCCGCTGAACCGGTGATAGGCAAGAGCAGCATCATCTCCGCTCAGGTGATGGCCGAGCGGCTGGATGCCCTGCGCGGTTTTGCACCGAGAAGCACCGGCCCAGCCGGCAAGCCCCGCCGCAAACTAAAGGCCACGCACGTGGCCGTAGCCGGGCTCACGGTGGCTCTAGCGGCGGCTGTGGGCAGCCATTTCCTGCCGTCCGACATGAGCTCCCGCCTGCAGGGCGCGGCTGACGCCCTTGCAGGACGCGCCCCCGTGACGCCCCAGCAGAACACCGAGCAGCGTGAGCAGTCCCCATCCCCCGAGGGCAGCAGCCTTTTCATCGCCTCCGTCCCCTCCGGAGCCTCCATTTACACGGAAGAAGGCGTGTACGTGGATGAAACACCCTACGGCCCGGTAGATGTCCGCCCCGGACAGCAACTGCGCTTCATTCTGCGCAAAGAGGGGTATGCAGACACCTACTGCAGCGGCGAGGTACCGGAGAACGGCCTGCTCTGCCTCGGCGGCGACCTCACCCCCTACCGCCCGCCCCGCAGTGGAGAAACATGGACGGATGCTCAGGGCACCGCTTACGAGCCCGAAGGGAACACCCACCGGGCCACCACAGCGGTGACACGTGCCATGTTCGAAGATTTCCTGCAAGACAGCCCCGAGCGCACCCAGCTGGCCTTCGAAGAAGTACCCGGCACAGGCCTCGTGCGCACCACGACGGAAGGCATCAGTGCCTATACCCTGTGGCTGGCCGGCAAATGCACCGCCGCTGGCACGCTCGGAAGAGATCACACCCTCGTGGCCATACCTGAGCAGGAACATGGCGAGATGAGCTGCTTCCGCCTGAGCACCACGCTGGTGATGAAAACACCCATCACAGTATACAGCAACCCCGCCGGCGCAGAGGTGCGCCTGAATGGGCAGCTACTGGGCGTCACCCCCATGCAGGATGAGCGTGTCCCACTCGCCCCCTATCTGCTGGAAGTCCGCCTGCCCGGGCATGCCGTCGTGCGCCGCAGCGGACTCTCCCCCCGCGGGCTCTCGCTGAACCTCGTGCTGGAGCCAAACCACTCTGTCACCTTCGGCGCGGAGTGGATTAACAGCTTAGGACAAAAATTCCGCCCGCTCACCCCGGCCCTGCTGGTCGGCGCCACGGAAGTGCGCGTGAGCGATTACCGCGCCTACTGTACCGCCACCGGCGTGCCGGAACCTCAGCGCCCCACCTTCGAGCAGAATGAACACCACCCCGTCGTCTATGTGTCACGCACGGATGCCGAAAACTTCGCCCGCTGGCTCACCCACCGGGAACGCGAGCTCGGCATCATAGAAAGCACGGACTTCTACCGCCTGCCCACGGACGAAGAGTGGAGCGCCATGGTAGGCTGCAAGGGTGAGGTAGGCGGCTCCCCGTATGCCCGCCACCGTCAGCACTCCGGCCTCTCCGCACAGGAGTTCCCTTGGGGGATGAGCTGGCCACCGCAGCAGAACTCCGGGAATTATGCGGATATAAGCGCGCGCCCCTACCTGCCGGTCAACCACGTGATATCCAATTACCGGGACGGCTTCACCCACACCGCCCCCGTGGGCTCTTTCTCCGCTAACAGCCTCGGTCTGCACGACCTGAGCGGTAATGTGCAAGAGTGGGTAAGTGGTGAATACGGAGGCCCGCCGGATTTCAATTTTCGCCATTACGGCGTAACTCGCGGCGGTGATTACACCTCCTTCCGTCCGAGCCAGTTAAACTCCGCCGGCCGCACGCCTCAACAGGCTGAATCCCGCCGTCCCACCATCGGCTTCCGCCTCATGCTGGAGCGCTACGCACAACCCTTCTAATGCAGCGGCTTCGGCTGCATTTCATCAAAGGAAGTTCACCATACCCGCGTCCTTCAGCACATCCCAGCCACCTTCTAATACGTACACGGGAGCCCCGAAATCAAGCGAGCGAAGCTCTTTTGCCACATCCTCGGAAGATGTGCAGGAATTCGTGCAGAACACGAGAATGCACTCCCCCTGCTCTCCTGCCCGGAACAAACGCTCAGCGGCAGCGTCCACCTGCTCCTGCATACGCGCACCGGGGCGGATAGGAAACATGCGGTTATCATTAAACATGAGGTGATTAATCTCAAAATCGCTCTCACTGCGGGCGTCCACCCACACAACCTTATCACCATACTTCGCGCGCACCGTTTCCAAGCACATACGCCCCTCCGGCAGCTCCGCCTGCACGCAAGATGGCAACCGCCGCGAGGCAAACCACGCGGAATCCACCCAGTACAACACCACGGATAAAGCCAGAATAATGATTCCAAGGCGAACGAACTGAGCGAAGGTGTCTTTCATAGCAGGAGCTTTTTTACCACAACTCAGGCAGGCTGTCAAATTCATTGCACGGAAGCAAGGCACCATACGTGTCCCAAAGATTTGGGACACGTTGATTTACGAATTACGAATTAAAAGTAAGCGGCTTACGCCGATGTTGGGATAAAAAAAATTGTGCCAATGAACGGGCTGTATGATACCCGGTCAAGGAGAATTCGGCAAAATACACTGATTTTGAGTACACAATGGCTATATTCCCCCAAACTTTGGGACACATGTGAAACAAGGTCCCCTCCGCAGATAACAAAATCTAGCAGAATCACTAAAGAATGATACGCAGTTTTTATAACTTACAGCTTGCTTCAAGTTGGGAAGAGATGTATAATGAAAGCGTGAACGGAAATGAGTTGAAGGAGACTGCGCTGAAAGCCTACCGTGCCATGGAATTGGCACGGGCGTTCGACACCAAACTCTCTGCGCTGTACAAAGCCGGCAAGATATACGGCGGCGTATTCACCGGGCGCGGACACGAAGCCATCGCTGCGAGCGAGGGCGTGTACCTACAAAAGGGGCGCGATGTCTACACCCCCTTCATCCGCGAGCAAGCCGGGCGCTGCGCCTGGGGAGACAGTGTACTGCTGAGCGCGCGCTGCTACTTCGGCAGCGTGGAAGGCATCATGCGCGGGCGCGAGGGCAATGTGCACTGGGGAAATCCCATGGAAGGCTCCGTGGCCACCATATCACACCTTGGGGCAGCCGTTTCCGTGGCAGCAGGCATGTTGATGGCCAAGCGCATGCAGGGCGAAAAGGACTTTGTGGGCGTCATCTGCATAGGTGATGGCACCACCTCCGTAGGAGCCACACATGAGGCCTGCAATATCATCGCCGTGGAGAAACTCCCCGCCGTCATCGTCGTCACCAATAATCAATACGCCTACTCCACCCCAAACGAGCAGGAATTCGCCTGCCGCAACCTCTGCGACCGCGGCGTGGGCTACGGCATGACCACGCACGAATGTGACGGCACAGACCTCCTGCAGACCCTGCAAGTGATGGGGCGCGCCATCGCCGCTGCACGAGCCGGAGAAGGCCCGCAGTGGGTGGTAGCCACCACGCTGCGCATGTGCGGCCATGGTGAGCATGATGATGCCTCCTACATACCGCAGGAGCTGAAAGATGAGTTTGCGGAGCGAGACCCGCTCGCCGTTGCTCGCCGCCAAATGCAGGAACAAGGCTGGCTGAGCGCTGAGGAAGTGGATGCCCTGCGCGCTGAATGCGCTGAAGAAGTGCAGCAAGCCATGGCTCAGGCACAGAAAGAAGCCACCCCGAATCCTGCCACGGAAGACTGGAGCGCCACCTCCTGGAAACCCTCTCGCTACTAACCCCCGAATCCTTCAGAACACATGAGCGTAACCTACATAGATGCCATTCATCAGGCCCTGACCGAGCTGCTGGAGGAAGACGAGAAGGTATTCCTGTACGGCGAGGACATCGCCGGAAAGTTTGGCGGTGCCTTTAAGGCCACCAAAGGACTGGCAGAAAAGTTTCCCGGGCGCGTGCTGAACGCCCCCATCGCAGAGGATGCCATCATGGGTGTAGCCATCGGCGCGGCGCTGGGCGGCATGAAGCCCATTGTGGAGATGCAGTTTGCCGACTTCGGCACCTTGGCACAGAACCAGCTGGGCAACAACGCCGCTGCACACTACTACCGCACCGGCATCCCCGTGAACGTCACCATGCGCATGCCCTGCGGCGGCACCCCCGGCGGCGGCCCGTACCACAGCCAATCCGTGGAGGCCCTGTTCGCGCACTATCCCGGCGCTCACGTACTCTGCCCCGCCACCGTGGCGGATGCCTATTACATGCTCAAGCAGGCCGTGCAGATACCGGACCCCGTGGTGTTCATGGAGCACAAGTTTCTTTACCGCTGGCTGAAAGCTGACACGTGGGTGGAGAAGGACCCCCTCCCCATCGGCCGCGCCCGCATCGCTAGGCCGGGCAGACACGCCACCGTGGTGGCCTACTCCGCCATGGTACCCGAGGCTCTGAAGGCTGCAGATGAACTGGCTGCCAGCTCCGGTTACCAGCTGGAAGTGGTGGATTTACGCAGCGTGAAACCCATGGATACGGACACCATCCTCGCCTCCGTGGCCCGCACAGGCCGCCTGCTGGTGCTGAGTGAGGATTTCCCGTGGGGTGGCGTGGCGGCTGAAGTCATCGCCCGCGTCACAGGCCAAGGCTTCCACCTGCTGGATGCACCACCCCTGCGCGTGACGTCGAAAGACACGCCCATTCCCTACCACCCGGACCTGTGGCGAGCCCACCGCCCGCACAGCGCCCATATCGTCGAGGCCGCGCGCTACCTCATATCTCTCTGATATTCTCACCCCCATTTTCCCGAAAAACATGCTGCAAGTTCCCATATTGATGCCCCAACTGGGCGAATCCATAGCTGAAGCCACCATCATGCGCCTGCTCGTGAAGCCGGGCGATGAGGTGCTGGAAGATCAGGAGGTGATAGAGGTTGAAACAAACAAGGCCGTGATGGGCGTGACCGTCTCCTGCGCCGGCACCGTGAAAAGCATCACCGTGGCTGAAGGCGAAACAGTGGCTGTGGGTGCCGTAATGGGTATCATCGAGGCCACGGAGGAAGAGGTGGAGCGCTCCGGTGCCACGCCCCTGAGAGAAGGTGAAGAGCCCCCGGCGCCCACCGCCCTGCCCACCACAAGCGTGAGCAGTGACGGCGCCCACTTCGCCACGGAAGGCGAGTACCGCGAAGGCAGCGGCGCCCCCATCCAGACCGGAGGCCGCGGCCTGCCGGTCCCCATGGGCATGCGCGGCGCACAATACCTCTCCCCCCGAATCCGCTCCCGCATGGATGAGCTGAACATCACCGAGGCGGACCTCGCCTATGTGACAGGCACCGGCGCGGGTGGACGCATCACCATAGATGACTTCGAGAACTTTCTGGATTACGTGGACGGCTGGCCCTCCCGCCCCGTCTCTCCCATGCGCCGCAGTGTAGCCAGCAGCATGCAGCGCACATGGCGCCGCCCCATAGCCAGCGCCGGGCGCCCCATTTACATGGCCCCCATCATCCTGCACCGCCGCAATCACCCCCGGAAACCCGGCATCACCCTCTACTTCCTGCGCGCGCTGGCCGTGGCGCTGGCACAGGCACCGGAATGCGCCGGTTACATGGTGGGTGGGCGCATTCTCACCCCGCGGCGCATCGATATCGGCGTAGCGGTACAGGTAGCGGACGGCGTGATGGTGCCCGTGATGCGCAATGTGGATGAATACACGCTGGACGAGCTCATCGATGAGTACAACAAGGTCGTAACTCAGGCACGTGACCGCAAGCTGGACCCCGCGTACATAGGCGGCGGCATTGCCACAGTATCGAACTTCGGCGGCTTCGGGCTCACCTTTGCCAGCCCCATGCCCCTGCCGAGCGAAAGCCTCATTCTGGGCGTAGGAGCCGTGGTGAAAACCCCCGTATGGAGTGATGAAGTGGAGTGCTTCATTCCTGTAGAGAAAGCGAACATCGTGGCCTCCTTCGACCACCGCGTGGTGGACGGTGGCGACATCGGCCGCCTCATGCAAAAGATAGCCTATTATCTGGAGCACCCTGAACTGCTGTAAATCATGGAACGGCCTAATCCTGCAATACATGTGCTTGGCGTGCTTGCCGGCGCAGGTGAGTACCCCCGCCTCATGGTGGAGGGGGCCAAGCGTGCCGGCATGCGCGTGGTAGTGGCCGGCTTCCGCGGAGCTGTGGACAAAAAACTCGCAGAAATCAGTGATGCCTTCGCCCTTTTTCGCGTAGGCGCGCTGGATGCTCCCCGCAAGTTCTTCCAGCAGCACGGCGTCACCCACGTCGTGATGACCGGCCAGATTAAGCCGGCCTGCATCTACACCATGTGGCCGGATGCCACCGCCCGCCGCGAACTCGCCCAGCTGGACCGCCGCAACGCTCACACCATCTTCACCGCCGTCTGCAACTACGTGGCCCGCCACGGCATGACCATGCTCCCCTCCACCACCTTCATGGAGGAAGTGCTCCCGCCGCCGGGGCACCTAGCAGGACCGGCACCAACTCCCGAACAGCTGGAAGAAGCGCGCCACGGCATGCAGCTCGCCCGCGAAATCGCGCGTTTGGATATCGGCCAAAGCCTCATGATGCGCGGCCATGAAGTGGCCTGTGTGGAGGCATACAAGGGCACGAACGAGTGCATTCGGAATGCCGGAGCTCCCCCCGTGACCCTCTGCAAAGTCACCAAACCCGGGCATGACATGCGCTTTGACGTACCCTGCATCGGCCTGCGCACCGTGCAGCACTGCGCGAATGTGGGCGTGAACCACATCGTTTTCGAGGCTCACCGCACCATCCTCTTCCAGAAGCAAGCCGTCATTGACCTCTGCAACAAGCACAACATCACCCTGCACGCCATGGATATGCCCACGGACGGCATCTCCGTGCCGGATCCCGGCCACATACCGGATGACGGCGAGCACGCCCTCGCTATGGCCACCGCGCTGGAGCAGCTCGGCATCGGCAACTCAGCCGTGGTGTGTGAGGGTGTCGTCATCGCGGTGTCAGACCCCGCAGGACCGCTCAAATGTATTCGCCGTGCGGGTGCGTACATGAAGCGCATCCGCTTCGTGCGTCTGGTGAACTGGCTCTGCCGTGTGCTGCTGGGCCGCCCGGGCACGCCCCCGGCCCCCATGGTCATGCGAGGTACGCCGAACTTCACCATCACGCCGGAGGTGAAAAAAGCAGCCAAGAAAGCCGGCATCGAACTGAGATAAATTATGTCCGCTACGAGCACACTTCCTCCGTATCATATCATCACACGCCTGTACCCCGGCGCCGTTTTCAAGAATGATGATGATGAATACGGCCACGCAGAACAGGCCATCTGCATCACCACCGAGGACGGCACCCGCCTGAGCGGCTGGTTTTACAACCGAGGAGAAGGCACCCCGCTGGTGGCCATGTACTGCGGCAACGGCATGAATGCCGGGGACTTCCACATCGTCGCAGGAAAAGACCAGGCAAATTCCTATCTGCTCATCAACTACCGCGGCTATGGCAGCAGCGCAGGCATTCCCAGTGAGGCCCATATCATAGCTGATGCCCGCCACTGCCTGAATGTAGCGCGCGGCCTGATGAATAACCGCCCCGGTCCGCTTTATCTGGTGGGGTACAGCCTCGGTTCCGGCGTAGCCACACAGGTGGCCGCAGCGGAAAAACCGGCCAAGCTGATACTCATCACGCCCTTTGACCGCTACGCTAACGTAGTACATCTCCCCGAGCTGGCTGAATACCCCGGCTTTGCTGATTGGAACTCCGCAGCCATGGCCCCTCACATCACCTGCCCGGTCACCATCCTGCGCGCTGAGCATGATACCGTCGTCCCGCCGGCGTCCACAGCCGTTCTCGCCCAAGCATTCCGCACGCCGCCGGAAGTCAGATGCTATGACGCCGAGCACGGCGATATCTTCTTTGCGGATGGCTTCCTGCATGACCTACGCGAGCTGTTATCCCAGCCGGCGCCCGCTCCCCGTAAAAAGAGCAAATGGCTGATAATAAGCCTCATTATCATAGCCGTCCTGCTCATTTTACTGTTTTTGACGTATTAAGTCACGCATTCCATGGTGTGACTTAAACTACGACGCGCTCGCCACCTGAAAAACGGCAGCTTTAACACCACTCCTACAAACTGATTCTCTTAATCTTACGAAAAAGCGTGTAAAATCGTCGATTAAATCTTGCATTTTGCACAGTTTTTTTATATAATCTTCTATGTGAAGCAACAAGGATACATACCTCGTCTCATAAGTGCCCATATACAGAAGCTGATGGGCATGTACCCCATTGTGACAATTGCGGGGCCACGCCAATCAGGCAAGACCACACTGGCTCGGCACCTGTACCCTGATTTTGATTATGTGAGCATGGAGGACATTCGGGAGCGACAATTTTTCCGCGAAGACCCCACGCACTTTTTACAGCAGCACAAAGCCCCTTGTATATTCGATGAGGTGCAAAACACGCCGGAATTGCTCAGTTATCTGCAAGGGATAGTGGATGAGGAGCAACGTACCGGCATGTATATACTCACCGGAAGCCGCCAAATGGAACTGCAGCAGGCCATCACTCAATCCTTAGCTGGGCGCAACGGAATAGCGGATTTATTACCACTGTCCCTGCAGGAGCTAAGTGCCGTAGGCATACAGGATGACCGAGATACAACTCTGTTCCGCGGCTGTCTTCCCCGAGTTTTTGAATATAATATGGAGCCCGGGCAGGCATACGCTGACTATCTGCGTACCTATGTGGAGCGCGATGTACGCCAACTGGTGAATGTACGCAATCTTCAGGCATTCGAGCTATTCCTCAAACTACTCGCCTCACGTGTGGGGCAAGTACTCAACTTCGCTTCTCTGGCAGCAGATGTAGGTGTAAGCAGCTCCACCATTCGCGAGTGGATATCTGTACTCGAGGCCTCATACATCATCTTCACCCTGTATCCTTACCACAACAACTACGGCAAGCGACTCACCAAGTCCCCCAAAATCTACTTTACTGAGCCGGGACTGGTGCCCTGTCTGCTCGGAATCGAATCCCCTTCCCAACTCGGGAGAGACCCGCTTTTGGGCAATATATTCGAAAACATGGTCGTTGTTGAGGCTCTGAAAAACCGTTTCAATACCGGTAAACGCCCCAACCTCTTCTTTTTCCGCGACTCCAAGGGCTTTGAAATCGACCTCATTCTGGAGGAAGCCAGATGCCCACGCCCCATTGAAATCAAATCCGGTATGACCTTCACACCGGCCATGGTCAAAAATGTAGAAAAATTCGCAGACTTTGCGCCGGACTCGCTTCCGCCCGCCCTCATCTATGCCGGTGCGGATATGGGTTTGTTCCGCAATGTGCAAGTCTGCAACTTCACTCACTACAACGACATATTCCGTTACACATAAATATACTATAGCAAATTGTGCAAAATCGTCGATTTAATCTCGGATTTTACACTATATTTTCTTAACAACTCTATACCAACAATATACAGTGGAACAGCATCATTCCCTACCCGCCGCTCACCGAAAAAGCAGAAATCTGCTAATAAGCCTCATTATCATAGCTGCTCTGCTTGTGTTACATTTTATGACGTCCTGTGTCACGCATTCCATGGTATACCCGGGCAGCACCATGGAGCTGCCGGATGCACCTTACGGGCACAGCGCACAGGCCATCAGCATCCCGGCGGAGGATGGCACCATACTGCGCGGCTGGTTCTTTAACCGCGGGGCGAATACGCCGCTTGTGGCCATGTACGGCGGCAACGCCATGAATGTAGGGGCCTTTACGGACATAGCCGCCGGGGACACCACGCGCTCCTACCTACTCATGAATTACCGCGGCTACGGCGGCAGCGAAGGCACGCCGGATGAAGAAAGCCTCGTGGCGGATGCACGCCACTGCATAGCCACGGCTCGCAGCAGAATGAATGGCAGCAGCACGCCCCTGTACCTCGTGGGGTTCAGCCTCGGCAGCGGAGTGGCCACACAAGTGGCTGCCGCTGAAAAGCCGGAAAAGCTCGTGCTCGTGTGCCCCTTTGACAGCATCACCGCAGTGGCCTGCGGCTTCGTCCCGGTCCTGCCGCACATCCTGCCCATGGATTCCTGGAGCTCAGCAGAGGCAGCCCCCGGCATCACCTGCCCTGTCACCATCCTGCGCGGGCAGTTTGACACCATTGTCCCGCCGGACTCCACGGATGCTCTCATCCGCGCCTTCTCCACCCCTCCCACGGTACGCACCTACCCCGCAGGGCATAACGACATTTTCTCTTACCCCGGGTTCACGGCAGACCTGCTCCATTCCCTCTCTGACAAATAATGGCAAAAAAGAGCTGCAGGCTGAACAGCGCCTGCAGCACAGAGAAATCAGTTCTCGGGAGAAAGGATTTACTCCACGATACCGATGGACTTCAGGAAGGCGTCCGGGTCCGGGTCATGGCCGGTGAAATCGCGGTAGGCCTCCAGAGCGGGCTTGCTGCCGCCCACGGAAAGAATGGCGCGGCGGAACTCGCCAGCCGGCTCAGGATTCAGAATACCCGCGGCCTGGAAGTGGCGGAAAGCGTCCGCAGCCAGCACGTCAGCCCACTGGTATGAGTAGTAACCGGCGGCGTAAGCGCCCGTGAAGCAGTGAGACAGGCGGCGCATGTAAGACGGCTCCGGCACGCCGGAAGGCATCTGCCAAGGAGCGAGGAGAGCAGCAGAGGCCGCATCCAAATCCTTTCCTGCGAAGAGGCTGGCGTAGTTCATGTGCATCTCGAGGTCCAGCTTAGCAAGGCAGAACTGGCGCATGGCCTGAGTGGCGGGCATAAAGTGGCGGCTGGCCTGTAAGCGCTCCATGAGGGAGGCAGGCATGGGCTCGCCGGTCTGATGGTGGCGAGCGAAAAGCCAGAGGGACTCCGGCTCCCAAGTCCAGTTCTCATTAATAATGCTGGGCAGCTCGATGAAGTCCCATGCGATGTTGGAGCTCCAGTGCGCGGCGAGCTCTGTATCCATGAAAATAGCATGAATCATGTGGCCGAACTCATGGAACAGCGTCTGCACGTCCATGTGGCTGAAGAGCGCAGGGGCATCACCCACGGGGCGGGTGAGGTTCGCGGTAATGGCGCCGAGGTGCGGAGCATGGGGAGCACCATTCACACCGGGCTCACCGGCACGCATGGGGGCCATCCAAGCACCGGCGCGCTTGCCGGGGCGGGGATAGAGGTCCAGATAGAAAGAACCAAGGTGAGCGCCATTGCGGTTATCCGTCACTGTGAAGAAACGCACCTCCGGGTGCCACACCTCCACGCTGCCTTCAGGGCAAGCCTCACCGGGCTGCAGGCAGACCGTAGGAAGCTCAGAGATGGTGATGTTATACAGGCCGGAGTAAATACCGAACATGCCCTTGAGCACATTCTCGCTGGAGAGGTAGGGGCGGACGCTCTCAGGGTCAAAGTTACACTGCTGAAGGGTGAGCTCGTTCAGATAATAGCGGAAGTTCCAAGGAGCAATCGTAGTAAGCTCACGGCCCTCACACTCTGAAGCGTAAGCCAAAAGCTCTTCGCACTCGGCCTGATAAGCAGGCCTGAGGCGCTCCATCATACCATCCACAAAGCCCAAGGCCCCGGCACCATTCACCACCATGCGGTTCTTAGTGCGGTAATCCGCATAGGAATCAAAGCCCAGCAGCTCAGCCAGCTCACTGCGCAGCTCCATCACACGGGCCACGATGGGCGCATTATCATACGGAGCATCACGGCCAATGGTGGCCTGACCTTCCCAGCAAAGGCGGCGTGTAGCCTCCACGGAGCAATCACGCAGCACAGCGGAAGCACTGCCGGCCTTCAGAGTGATGCGCCAGGCGGGAGCCTCAGCAGAGCCATGGCCATGAGCGGCGGCGTCCGCAGCGGCAAGCTCCATCCAGTTGGCGCTCATGCCATGCAGCTGAGCGATATCCGTGATAATGAGCTCCCAGTTATTCGTGGAATCCAGCACATTCTTGCCGAACTGAAGAGTGAGGACGGAAAGCTCCTGCTCGATTTCAGCCTTGCGGGCCTTCTGCTCAGGAGAAAGCTCCGCACCGTTATCACGGAAAGAATCCAGCGTCTGCTCCACGAAGAGGCGCTTCTGGGCGCTGAGATTCGCCACCCAGGGCTGCTGAGCCGCCGTGGAAAGCACCTCCCAGATACGGGCATCAGAGGAAATAGCAGAGTAAAAAGCATTCATCTCCGGCAGCAGAGAGGACTGAACCTCACGCACTTCAGGAGTGTCCATCGTGGAAGCGCGCATGCGCAGGTAATCCACCACCTTCTCCAGCTCGCGAGTGGAATATGCCAGAGCGAGGAAGGTATTCTCGAAGGTCATTTCCTCAGGCTTAAGATTGCGGATAGCCTCCAAGCGAGCGTTCGCTATCTGCAGGGCAGCGGGAGCGTCCACCAGAGCCTGTTCCGCCGTGAGGCGAGACCAAGCCGGGTACGGCATATCTTCAAAATAAGGGTGTTCGGCCTGTGCCACCACAGCCTCAGCAGGGGCAGCCTCCACAGCGCGAGCCACGCTCATACCCGTCAGGGTGCAGAGCGACAAGAGCAGCAGTATTCTGATTTTCATAAGTCTGTACAGCGCTCGCTCAGTCCAGAGCATAGCGCGCGGCAGCCGCAGCCATGAAGACGGCTGTCTCAACCCGCAGGATGATGGGGCCCAGCCCGGTGGGCGTGTAGCCGGCTTGCTCAGCCGCCTCATACTCCGCCGGTGAGAAATCCCCCTCAGGGCCGATAAGCAGCACACAGCCACGCGCGCCGGCAGCACGCCCCTCCTCCAGCACCTGCCTCAGCGGGCGGGCATGGGGTACAATGGCACACTGCACTTTCAGCACGGGCAAGTCGCTGCGCTGCAGAAAAAGCTTGTAGGCCTGCGGGTCTTCCACGACCGGCAGGGTATTCACGCCGCATTGCTTGCAGGCCTCCAGCGCTGTACGGCGCCATTTATCAGCCTTAGCAGAAGCATCTTTACCACTCAGGCGCACAATGGTGCGCTCCGAGATGAGGGGGATGATACGGCTCACTCCGAGTTCCACCGCCTTCTGGACGATGAGATCCATGTTGTTCCCCTTGGGCACAGCCAGCGCCAAGGTGATATCCGCCACGGGGGGCATGGGCGGCAGCAGCTCCTGCACTTCCACAGTCATGCTGCTGCCGTGCCCTGCCAGCACCCGCACCCGAGCTGCCTGACCACAGCCGTCAAAAAGCTCACATTCATCACCGGCGCGCAGGCGCATCACGCGCAGCGCGTGGTGCGCTTCCTCGCCCTCAATAACGAGCGGAGAAGCGCTGAAATCAGCTTTCGGCAGGTAGCAGCGGTGCATAAGGCAAGGGGCGGAAGAATTACTTCATATATTTCTCAGCCCGCTTGCGGAACTCGCAGACCTCAGGCTGGTTTTCATCCTTCAGCGTTTCGCAGAAAGCCTCAAGAGCCTTCAGCTGTTTGGAGCCAAGGCCGGAGGGAGTTTCCACCACGATACCAACTAAGAGGTCACCGCGGCCGTTACCACGCAGTGAGGGCATACCCTTACCGGGCACGCGGAGAACGGTGCCACCCATCGTACCGGCGGAAAGCTTCAGCTTGGTGGGGCCATCCAGCGTGGGAACAGTGATAGTACCACCGCGAGTGGCATCCAGCAGAGATACCGGCATCGTCACGTGCAGGTTCAGGCCTTCACGCACGAAAATCTCATGCGGCTTCACCTCAAGGAACACGTACAAATCACCTGTTTCGCCGCCATGAAGGCCGGCATCACCATTACCCGAGGAGCGAATCTTCGTGCCGGTATCCACACCGGCGGGCACGCGCAGCGTAATCTTTACATCCTTCTGCACACGGCCTTCGCCGCGGCAGGCGGAGCAAGGATTCGACACAGTCTGGCCCGCGCCATGGCAAGTGGGGCAAGTGCTCTGCTGCACAAAGAAGCCGCTCTGGCGGGTAATCACACCCGTGCCATGGCAGGTAGCGCAGGTCTTAAAGCCGGCACGCCCATCTTTAGAGCCCGTGGCATCACAAGCATCGCAGGGTACCATGCGGTCAATTTCAATCGTCTTCTCGCAGCCGTGAGCAGCCTCCTCCAGCGTAATGCTGAGGTCAAAGCGCAAATCCGAACCGGGCTGGCGAGGGTCTGCCTGACGACGACCACCACCGCCAAAGCCACCGAAACCACCCATTCCACCGAAGAACTGGGCAAAGATGTCCATCGGGTCCGTGAAACCGCCGAAGCCACCGGCACCGCCGGCACCACCCATACCGCCATTCTTGAAAGCCTCGTGGCCCAAGCGGTCATATGCGGCGCGCTTGTCGGGGTCGCTGAGCACCTCATAGGCCTCACCCACTTCCTTGAATTTCTCCTCAGCCTCCTTATCATCAGGATTGCGGTCCGGATGATACTTCATGGCAAGCTTGCGGTAGGCCTTTTTGATGGTAGCATCATCGGCCCCCTTGTCTACGCCAAGCACGCTGTAAAAATCTTGTGCCATTATCGTGAAAAATGGTAAGGATTACTCGGCAGAATTCTCAGCCTCAGGCGCAGCCGCCACCACCACATTCACGGGGCGCAGCAGACGTCCTTTCAGATTATAACCACGGCGCAGGATGCGGATGATGGTACCCTCCGGTTTATCGGAAGGCTCGCTCTGAATGGCCTCATGGATGTTATGGTCAAACATCTGCCCCACCTCCGTAGGAATAGGCTCCACCCCCTGAGAGGAGAGGAAATCCCCCAGCTGCTTCTGCACCATGCTCATGCCGATGTAAATCATGGATGAGGTGTCCTGCCCGGCCATCATCATACCCATTTCAAAATTATCCACCACAGGCAGCAGCTCCTCAAGCAGGCCACGCGTGGCATAGCGAGTGAACTCCTCGCGCTCCTTCACGCAGCGCTTGCGGTAGTTATCATACTCAGCAGCAGTGCGCAGCGCCATTTCGCGCCACTTCTGCAGCTCATCCACAGCGGCCTCAGCCTCGCCCTCAGCGGATTCATCCACCGCATCGGCATACTCCTGCCCGGGGGTCTCGGGCTTACCACAGTCGCAGGGATCCTCACAGGAAGCACCCTCGCGCACATCTTTTTCCAAATCTTTATCGATATCGCTCATGGCCCCATTATACCTCACGCGCGCGTTGTGTCAACCCCCGCGCGTGGCATGCAAAAACAAGACACCCCCTCTGCAACACGCTGATATATCATAATGTTCTCCAGCGACACGTAGGGCAACCTACCAAGAGGAAACGCGAAGAGAAGCAGCCGAGAATCAATCCTCATCCAGCGGGTCACGGCGGCCTACTGTATCAAATAGCGGGCGGTAGGATGGCAGCTTCCAGTTGTGGCGAACAGCAGCCATCCGCACAAAGAAAACAGCCGCCACGCCCAAAATAAATGACACTGAGTATGAACACCCAAAAGCCATCAATAGCAAAAACAACGCACAGCCAACAAAAGACGCCGTGGCATATAATTCGCCCGGACGGAACACATACGGAACATTACCCGTCAGCACATCACGCAGCACACCGCCGGCCACACCTGTACACACGCCCATACAAATGGAAACCAGCCAAGGACAGCCAATGCAATGCGCCTTGGCTGCCCCCAGCAGAGTGAAAAATGCCATAGCAAAAGCGTCCGCCACGCGGATGGTACCCACGGGCGGAGCGACAAATCGAGTCACGAAAAACACCAGCAAACTAGTGCCCACCGCACAGTACAGGAACACCACATCACTCGGGTTCACCCAGAACACCGTGACCGGTGAGCCATCCGGGCGGGTGAGGCCGCTCAACAACATATCGCGCACCGTACCACCACCCAGAGAGGCAATCGTACCGCAGGCGATAATGCCGAATAGATCCATACGCACGCGGCTGGAAGCGGATGCACCGGCAAGTGCACCCACCACGGAGCCGAAAATGGAGCAGAGATAGAAAAGCCAGTGCTGGTCGAAAGACTGCACCTCATGCAGATTTTCCACGACGGCCATGGGCACCATAACAGCTTTTCCTTTCTCTCAAATCATCTCACGGCACGTGCCAAGAACCACACAGCCAACGCCACCAGAATGAAGGGCCAAGCAACACTCAGCACCCCCAGCAGCAGCACCGCCAGCACGACAATGACGGATACTATCAGGATAATCTGCGACACCGACATATGGCGAGTCAGCAGGCGCCAGAGACTCGGGTTCGCCTCTTCTTCCTCCTCCTCGCGCAGATTCACAGCCCCCAGGGGGCGCCAGGTTTCTGAATCATCCCGGCGCACCCAAGTTTTGTTATCTATCTGCCCGGAAGCACGCAGCTGCACCAAATCGTTCCCGGTAACAGGACCGATTTTTTCCTCACCCGTATCGTAAAAATACTTACGAGCCATCAGCTTACAGGGGCGAATCAGCCATGAATGGCACGCCCATCGGCGGCCAGCACAGCCTCGTGAATAGCCTCAGAGAGCGTGGGATGAGCATAAATCATTGCATTCATGTCCTCCTCCGTCAGCTCACTGTTCATCGCAAGCTCAGGCTGGGTAATCATCTCCGTGGCGGTATCGCCCATGATGTGAGCTCCCAGCAGCTCGCCGTTTTCCTTACCGAAGATAAGCTTCACAAAGCCTTCGGTCTCACCCGTGGCCACCGCCTTACCGATGCCCAGGAAGGGGAACTTGCCCACCTTGTACTCCACGCCGGCCTCCTTCAGCTCACGCTCGCGCTTGCCCACGCTGGCCACCTGCGGGTGGCAGTAGGTGCAACCGGGCACATTGACGGGGTGCTTGGGCTTGTAATTCGCATCAAACATGCCTTCCACGGCCTGCTCAGCCTCAAAGCTGGCGGTATGTGCCAGCATAATACCGCCAATGCAGTCACCCACGGCATACACACCGGAAATACTGGTGCGGTAATCGTCATCCACCTTAATGAAACCACGCTCCGTGAGCTCCAGACCATTAGCCTCAGGCACCACGGGCACCACACCGATGGCCACGAGGCAGACATCCGCCGTGAGCTCCTGCTGCTTGCCATTCTTGGCGGTAATGAGCGCAGTGACACTATCACCGTTATCCGTCAGGCTCTCCACCTTAGCGCCGGCCATGCAGGTGATACCCTGCTTCTTAAAGGAGCGCTCCATGGCTGTGCAAACATCGTTATCCTCATTCGGCAGGATGCGGGGCAGAGCCTCCACAAGAGTGACCTTGGTACCGAAGCAGTGGTACACGTAGGAAAGCTCCGTACCGATGGCGCCGGAGCCGATGACAATCATGCTCTCCGGGCGGCGGGACATAACGAGGGCATCACGACTACCGATGATGGTCTTACCATTAAAGGGGAAAGCGGGCACCTCGCGGGTGCGGGCACCGGTAGCGATGAGGATATTAGCACCCTCGATGACGCTCACGCTGCCATCAGGAGCTGTTACCTCCACCTGACCGGGAGCAGGAATACGAGCCTCACCGATGACGTGGTCAATCTTATTCTTTTTGAAAAGGAAAGCGATACCGTTTGAAAGACGCTCAGAAACAGCGCGGGAACGTGCAATGACGGCGGGCCAGTCCACACTGAGGTCGCCGCAGGAGATGCCGTACTCACCGGCATGCTTGGCCATGGTGTTGTACACCTCGGCATTCTTCAGCAGAGCCTTTGTGGGAATACAGCCCCAGTTCAGGCAGGTACCACCCAGATTCTCCTTTTCCACGCACACCACGCGCTTGCCCAGCTGAGCAGCACGTATAGCGCCTACATACCCGGCGGGACCACCGCCAATAACTATCAAATCGTAACTCATGGCTACATTTTACTCCATTCTGCCCCACGTGGCAACCCGAAAACCAGCCCTCAGTCCCGTGTCTGTGTCATGCGCGCACCCAGTGTCCCTATCTCCTGAGCTAACACCATTAAAACGGGAGAAGACGAAGACATTCAGCTCTTCACTTTTTCTTTCCGGGAATGAGCATTTTTCCCAATCTGCGCAGAACGCACCAGAGCAGGCGCGGCAAGTACAGCAAGCCCTTCACCACAATATCCGGGAACTTAATAATGACGCTCACCACTATCAGAAACACAAGCACGGACGGGATGGGGTGGTCACAAATCCACACCCCAAGCGACCACAGATTTTCCACGAACTCAACCGGGCTATCACTGACGGCAGCCGTGCCCAGCGCCATCGTCACCGCGGTGGCCAACCCGGCTGTCTGGGCTGTTTTCAGCACATTATCCAGGGCGGACGGGCTCATACGGGAGAGTTTTTCTGCAGCCTCTTCCCCACCCTCACGAACCACGAGAATCACCGTTTTACAATCCTGTGGTGAGAGGGGGGTCTTTGAAGCGCAGATGGAGATGTACTGACCGGATTCGCGGCTCATGGAGCTGAGAGCTGAGGCTACTTCTGTATCCGGGCAGCAGCGCAACGCGTCCTCCGCGATACCGGCATGTTTCAACAGCGCCTCAGCGGCATCATCCCCTAGCTGCTCCACGAGCTGCACTCGCCCAGGAGTCCGGGCTAGAGTCACAAGGGATTCCGAGCCATACTGGCGCACGAGCCTTGCCACCACGGGGGATTTCTCCGCAGCCTCACTCACGAGGCTTCTTGTCGCAGAAGCCCCTGCCCTCGCAATTCGCTTAAACAAAAACTCCAGCGCCTCAGACGCCACACCCGCCTGAGCCGTATATCCGCACATTGCTACCAGCATCAGCACAAGCAACTGAAAATGATTAAGTATCCTTCTGTTCATATCGTTATCAGTCCCACTCTTTCACGCGCCGTTCCAGCACCCCCAGCATGACTTGCTCAAAGCGTGCCCGCATACGCCCTGCATTCTCTTCCAGCTGAGCATTTAACTTGGCTTCCAGCTCCGGCTTAGGGTCAACAATCATATCTACCACCCAGCTCACCACCACACCGGCTACGATAGAAATGCCAAATGTGGCCCAGCTGGTGCCGGCGGAGGCCGTAATAATGCCGCCGGAAATAGCCATCTTCGTGGCAAGCACGGCGGCAATTTCTCCGCCGAGGTTCGCCGCCAGTTCGTACATAATCTGTCGCCACAACTCGCGGTTCATCCCCTCCGGAACGGGGATAGAATCAACATCCACCGGTGCAGCATGACTATTCTCCCCCACCACGGGGCGCCCCAATTTACGCGCAAGGAGATTTTCCTCCTCCTGCCAATCAGATACCACCGCAGCAATATATTGAGCCAGCAGCTGCTGATTCTCCTCCGAATGATAAAGGGTTCTCTCCACTTCTGACTGCACCCAAGCATTCACCTCCGCCTCATCACCCCCGGAGGAAATAACGCGCCACTTCGCCCCCCAGTCCGTAAGCTCCTCTGCCAGCTGGGGCACCCGAGACTTCCGGGCAAGCAAAGCCCGCTCAAACTCCGCCCCTCTACGAGACACAGCAAGTTGGCAATTATCATACCCCTCCTTCCACACAGGCTCCACATATATCTTCGCCCCGCTACAATCATACACCACATACGCAATCAAGGCAAAAACAAGGGCCGAAACAAATAGCAGAAATCCTGTATGTGCTTTACCGGAACCCGTGTTCATATCTATATTAGGCGCGAATGATTGTCTCGCAGAGGCTACATGTTTACCCCACGCAGGTCAAGCCTTTTTTTTCAACAGGAAATAAATGTGAGAATGGCAAAATTAAATGCGACACGATGAGAGCACAAAAAAGGTGCTCTCCAGAAGAAGAGATGGTGTAATTAATTCGCCAAAACCAAAAATACACTCTCTACATGAAAAACACCAAAGACAAGACTAGAGATTCCCGCAGAAAATGCAAGCATATTGATGATTCTGAGCGCCAGATTATCGAAAAACTTTACCGCAAAGGGCAATCTGTTGCTCAATATGTTACTTACTCTGCTGACAGGGCCAGCGATGAAGCTCACCTACGCGCTTCTTCTCATGGTCCATCCCTTAAAATCGGTAATGATTTTGCTCTGGTCAATGAGTTTAATCGCTTGATCCGGCATCACAAGCTTTCCCTCTATACAGCCAGACAAGTCATCCTGCAAAGTGGCATGGATGTACGTGTTTCCCAGCGAACTCTCTACAACTACGTTCATCGCTTTGGCTTTCCTATCATTCCTCAAGACCTTATCCACAGACCTAGAAAACACTCTAAAAAGCCTGTGCGAAAACGGCTTGCTCATAATAATGTCCTGGCTCAAAGCATAGAACAACGACCGGGCTACATCAATGACCGCTCGGAACTCGGTCATCATGAAATGGATACGGTTGTGGGGCCTCCCGGCTCTTCTCATGTGTTACTGGTTCTTACGGAAAAAAAAACCAGAATTGAGCATATTCTGCTCATGAAGGACAAAACCCAGGAAAGCGTATGCAAGGCGCTCAATACGTTAGAACGCTTTTTTGGTGCCAGATTTTACGAGCTATTCAAATCCATTACCTGTGATAATGGTGCCGAGTTCCTCAATGCAAACGGCATTATCAAATCGTGCAGACGAAAAGATTTTGCTAGAACGCAACTTTTCTATGCCCATCCTTATTGTGCCTCTGAGCGCGGTAGTAATGAAAACGCTAACAGACTCATCAGACGTTTCCTCCCCAAAGGTACTGACTTCACCTCGCTGTCTCAAAAAGATTTAGATCACCTTGCTATGTGGACGAATAAATACCCCAGAAAGTTGCATGATGGCAGCTCTGCATGGCAACTTTCTAAGGTTTATTCTTACCATTTTAACAGAATCTCCGTTTAACTGCCATTTTTATTCTGCTGTGTCGCATTTAATCTTGCAATTCTCAGCCGCACCAATTTTTCTGGACTTTTTATTAAGTGATGGTAGAATGGAAAACAAGTCAGATGCGGTTGGTAGCACTGCCGGAGGATGTCATCGCACACCATACCTCTAAGCAGTATACAGAGAGGTTTGATTATCAGGTAAACAACATGCGCGAAGAATAAATATGACTAAGGAACAAGCTGTTGAACAATTATGGAAAGCTGCTTTTATCGGCGATACAAATACTCTCCGTGCTGCTCTTGCTGCTGGTGCGGATGTGAATGCTGTTGATAATAACGGCATGAGCAGTTTGATGACCGCCGCAATAAATGGAGACACAGCCTGCGTAAAGTTACTGCTGGCAGTCGGTGCAGATGTGAATGTTGTCGACCAGGAGGGTAGAAATGCCTTGCAGTTGGCCATAGAAGCCAATGCAACGGATTGTGTGGCTCTGCTGAAAGCTGCTGGTGCCGTATCCTCAGACTGAACGTAATAATATGAGGAGCCATCAGCCATTCGGCAGGTGCAGTGTTCCACCGTCAGTGCCTGTCCATATCATGGCTTGACACTGCGGCGGTACCGGCAGGGTGAAAACCTGGTTTATACTCCTATGATAAGAGGCTTCTGCTAGCCATATAAGGTAGCAATGAAGAACCAGCCGCAATACAATTAGAAGAGACAGATAGTGATGGAACAGCATAAATTGGATAGTGTATTATTGAAAGCTGCAAAGCGTGGTGACGCGGATACGATGGCGCTTGCCATACATGCCGGTGCTAACCCGCTAGCAGTGGATGATTTGACCGGCGGTTCGGTATTGCAGCTGGCTGCGACGAGAGGCTGTGCTGAGGGGGTGAGTCTGCTGCTCTCTGCCGGGGTAGATGCGAACGCGGCCGAGTCTGCCGACTGCCCGGCATTGGTGTGTGCTGCTTACAAAGGCCGTTTACCTGTGATGAAGCTATTGCTTGGGGCCGGCGCAGATATCAATGCTACGGATGAAGGTGGCGCGACGGCCTTGAGAGCTGCCGCTGCATGTGCACATCCACGCTGCGTGGAGCTGCTGATTGCTGCCGGTGCAGATGTGAATAAGGCCGATGAATGGGGTAGAACTCCGCTCCTGACTGCGGCAGAATCCGGAAATGGGAGCAGTATTGCGCAGATCGTGGAGCTGCTGATTGCTGCCGGTGCAGATGTGAATAAGGCTGATAAATGGGATAGAACTCCGCTCCTGACTGCGGCGGAATCCGGAAATGGGAGCAGCATTACGCAGATTCTTGTGGCGGGGGTGGTTGATATAGACCGGTGTGACTCTGGTGAGTCGACGGCTCTGATGATAGCGGCACGAGAGGGGCATGCTGATTGTGTTCGCATTCTTCTCGAACATGGGGCTGATCCCCGTCTGGTGAATGATGACTTTGACTCTGCTCTGACCCTCGCCCGTGCGAATGGACATGAGGATTGCGTGGACCTTCTCGCAGAGGCTCTTTCTTGTCTGTCAAGGGAATGAATTCGCGCCGCAGCGAATTCTGCCTGCCTGTTTTAGCAAAAAATCTTTATATATGGCAGGAATATATTGAATTCTGCCGCTTTTGTGTGATAGTATGCGGTGAGTAACATTAGGAAAATATACGCCAGACGCGATGGGTGAAGAAAGACACAAGGATGAGCACTCAAAGAACAACAGGGCGTGCAGGTTCGGGAAGTAAACGCCGCCGGGGGCGCAAACCCAGGCGGGGCTCGGCTGCGGGTAAGAGCACGTTGCAAGAGTTTGCCACGTGTAATTCGTGGAATGCCCTGTTGCGTTGTGTTCATGCGGGCTGCGATGTGAATGAGGCTGATGCCGACGGCCTTACACCTCTGATGCATGCTGTGCTTTCCGGTATGGTGAAGAATACGCTGGCTTTGGCGGAATATGGAGCGGCTGTGAACCAAGCGGCGGTTCTTACTCAGGATATCATAGCGCATAAAACGGCGACTCGATACCGGGATGAGTTTAACCTCGTGGCGTCTTTTCATCATTCCTCTCTACAGGGGATGCATTTTCCTCTGACGCCACTGCACTTGGCATGTATGCGAGGTGATCTTGCTCTGATTTATGTTCTGCTGGCGAATGGCGCAAATCCCCGGGCTGAGGTGCAGGGGCCGTTCCCAGAATTCTGCGGAACCCCGCTGGACTTTTACAGGACTTTTGTGAGTGGTGTTTTTCCTGCGGATTTTATGCAGAATCAGGAGAGTACGGCCGATTTCCTGAGAGATTGTATCGAAGCGGTGGATGCGAGTGCTTTTCAGATTTATCTGCATCGGATGGGGATGGGCAATGACTCCAGCCGGATGACCTGCATGGCGCATATCCACCACTGCGAGTCCCAGCTTGGCGACGCTTTGATTGGCGACATGGAGCCGGATTCGGTGAGCAGAAAGGTTCAAGCGCTGATGTCGATACCTGGGTTCAGTGGGCTTCAGAAGGGAGGCGTAGCGAAGAGCCTAGAGCGTTTTCTTCAATATGTGCAAAGTTCTATACGTCGGAAATACAGTCATCTGGAGTTGTTAGTCTGATGCTATTAGATTGTGCTATTTGTAGAAGTGAAGGGAGGAAGAAGAAGCCTCCTGATAAATACGCATGATCAGACAAGCTCAGATGAACAACACAACGATAAAGCAGATGGATAATAACACAATCAGCACCACAGCCTGGGCGGGGCTGATGGTGGGTGATGCTCTGGGGGCAGCTTCCGAGTTCTGCCATGAATATGAAATCCGCAGGGCATACCCCCAAGGGATTGATAAGATGGTACATGGCTTCGGAATCTGTATAGACCGCAAGCCTGGTGAGGTGACGGATGATACACAGATGGCCTATTGTCTGCACCAGTCGCTGCTTGATGCCGATGGCTGGGATTCCGGCGCAGCCCTTCGGCGTTACCAGGAATGGTTTGCGAGCGAGCCTCCGGATGCTGGCGTGGCTGTGTCTGCTGCGCTGGAGGGCGCACCTCTGCCTAATAGTCAGGGCAACGGAACTCTGATGCGAGTGATGCCCATAG
Source organism: Akkermansia sp. (assembly GCA_017517385.1). Classification (GTDB taxonomy): domain Bacteria; phylum Verrucomicrobiota; class Verrucomicrobiia; order Verrucomicrobiales; family Akkermansiaceae; genus Akkermansia. Next base: position 3,154 of record JAFWZG010000031.1, on the reverse strand, counting down.
CTCTGTGGGCCGCGGCGCATCCCGGTTTCGATTGGCAGACCGCAGCCCGGAAGGATGCCGCCATTACTCACCCTCACCCTGTGTGCGGCGAAGCAAATGTGGTGTATGTGCACGCGTTGCTGCAGGCTATGCAGCCCGGAGCTACGCCGCGAGGTGTTTATGAGTCTGCTCTGGATTTTGCTGCAGAGCAGGGGCTGAGTGCTCCTGTGCAGGAAGCGCTGCGCAGTGCGGCTGCAGAACGTCCTGATTACGATGGCGAGTTCATTGGCTGGGTGCTGGTGGCGCTGCACAGCGCGTTCTATCAGCTGCTGCACGCGGCAGATTTCCGCAGTGCCCTAGTGGATATTGTTTCATCCGGAGGAGATGCGGATACGAATGCGGCCATTGCCGGGCCCTTGCTGGCTCTTTTGTATGGGGTGGAAAGTATTCCCCGTCCCTGACTCGTCGCAGTGCGTGCTGTGAATGACCGCCGCTACACCCGCCTCCTGCCGAAGCGGGCATGATGGGCGATTTTGGAATTGTAGAAGCAACAATCATAGAATCAGCTTTCTATAGTTGATAAGAACGGTGTGCGGCCTTTTGTTAAGATAGCGACGTACCCACACGGTGGCGCACGAAAAAGTGTGCTAAAGTTGAAAACAGAACTCAAATATATTCGATATGATGATGACCGCAAGACAATACGAACTACTGCAGGCAACTGACAAAAACAAAACCCAAAAGATCCGTGAGCTGCTGGCGAAGGGGGTGAATCCCAACTGTCGGCATGATATCTCTCCGCTTCATGCTGCTGCGCGTCAGGGGAATGTGGAGGTTGTAAAGGCTTTGCTGAAGGCGGGGGCAAACCCGAATATGCGAAGCCTGATGGGGCATACCGTGCTGGAATTCGCCATGACCAGCAAGCGTCCGCTTGATGTGGTATGTCGGATTGTTGACTTGTTACTGCGTCATGGCGCAAAGGCTGATACGCATGGCGCATTCCTGCACCATAGCGAGCTGGCCCGGACTCTGAAATGTCCGTGGCTGGAGAGGTTGTTTCCTTCTTTGCCGGAGAAGGTGGAAGCTCCTGCACTTACACGCGGTAGCCCCCAGACTCAGCTCGCATGGGCCGGGTTCATGGTGGGTGATGCTCTGGGCTCTCTGGTTGCAGGCTACAGTCAGAGTGAGGTGCAGCGCCTATATCCGCTTGGGGTGCATAATATGGAGGCCGGATGTGGGGCCCTATCCGGTCGGAAGGTTGGCATGGTGGGCGATGTTACAAAGCGGGCGTATGCGCTTCATTATACTCTGCATCAGACCAAGGGGTGGAATTACTCCAAGGTTCTCGATGAATATCAGAATACTGCTTCTGGTATGGGCAAGGTGGAACGCGCAACCCTGAGCGGTGCTCTTGCAAGAGTGTTACCCTTGGCCTTGTGGGCTGAGGAGCATCCGGACTTCGATTGGCAGGCTGCTGTCCGTGAGGATGCCTCCATCACGCACACGAATGCTGTGTGTGCCGAGGTGAGTGCGGTATATGTGCACGCGGTGCTGCAGGCTATGCAGCCCGGTGTCACGCCGCAGGGCATTTACGAGGCGTCTCAGGCTTTCGCCGAGGAGCAGGGGATGAGTGCTTCTGTGCGAGATGTTCTGCGCCACGCTGCTACGGAACGCCCCGTTTTCGATGACGCTCACCGCAGCAGTGCTCTGGAGTCATTACATAGTGTATTCTACCAGCTGCTGCATGCGAGAGATTTCCGCAGTGCGCTGGAGGATATCGTAAATGCAGGTGGTGATACAGAGACGAATGCCGCACTGGCCGGTGCGCTGCTGGCGCTGGTGCACGGTGCGGGAAGTATTCCTCGTCTCTGGCTCGTCAAGGTTCGTGCAGGAAACGAACGTAACTATACCCGACTTCTGCCACCTCGTTCGTGATGCAAGCCTCTCGGTCGTTGGTAATGCTCTTTTGTTGCCAACGACCGGGGGTGAAAAAAAATGAAGTATGACAAATAAAAAAGTTTTTCTGCTTGACTGTGTCTTATAATAAAAACGTTACTATGGCTAAACTCTCTGAAAATCCCCGCAACGACAATTTCTACGAAGAGGAATGGTTCAACACCCTGACTCCCGCCCTGCGCCAGTTCTGGCACTGGATGATAACAAGTGATGGCAAAAAACACGGCACAGCCCGTAATTATGTGGACTGTGTGAGAGAGTGTAGCTCATATGTGCAGCGGTTTCTTGGTTATACCGCTGATTTCTACACTCTGGAATCTTCCCGTGAGGTGTCACAGTTGAAGGAATTGCTCTTCAGTAATCCTGTTTTCCAGCTGCATTGCCAACCCTTAAATCCGCGCTTAATAAGTTCTCCATATATATGGAGAACAAGGAGAGAGAGGAAAGCGCCCCGCTATAGTAAAACATCTCATCTGTTTACCTGCCCCCTATAGGCAAATTATAGTTCAAGTCATTCGTATATCTAAAAAAATAATATAATACAAGGAAAGAAGAAAATATGAAAATTGGTGAAGTTGTAAAGTCTGTAGTCCGCCCTTTGTTGGTAGACGGTCACTGTTCCGATGAAGAGATAACCTGGTTAACTCAGCACGACTACTGTCATCAAATGTTCGGAACCTCTTTCCCCGTGCTTTCTTTGACGCGGGTAAAGACAAATGGAGTATGTCGGTATTACGCTGATCCGTTGATGATAAATGGTCGTAAGTACTATTTAAGCTCTCAGTGGTATGAACGGCAACGCGAGCGTCTGACTCGTTGGATCGATAGACATCAGTAAGACTGATTATCACATTGATATCCAACATCCCCGTGGATGAAAAGTCAGCCACGGGGCCTGAATGAAACGATAAGAGAAAACCTGTAAAGGGGAGGGTAAATTTCTCCTCTTTACAGGTTGAGCTTGGTATTTCCGATTAGCTCTGAAATTTATTGACTTGGCAATTAACTACTATTGTGGTATAATAGTCGCATGATAGCAGAAAACGAGTATATTTCATTAAAATGCATGTCTCGCGATCAGCGTGACGCACTCCGAGAATCATTCTTGCGAGCCTATGCTCGTAATGGCAAGGTTGCAGAAAATGCCAGAGTCTTTAGTATACGTTTGTGCACAGCTCAGGGCTGGGTAAATCGCTATATTCGTGATGGTCGCAAGTTT
>JAFWZG010000030.1 GCA_017517385.1 Akkermansia sp. | reverse complement strand
CCTACTAAAGCGTGAAAACGCTGCGGAGCAATCCGTCTGTAGGGAGTCTGCAGAGGCCATAGTACCACCAAAACGAACAACCCCGGTGGGAAGGGCTGAATCACGGCGTGGGCAACCACTCAAATCTCAGAACCTATAGCAGCAGAGCCAAGAAGTACTGAAATGTACGATGCCTCGACTGAAAGATGGAAAGCGGTGCAAGTCCGAATCCACGTAACAGTGCGGAGGAGCTGACAGGGTATCCGGCGAGGAGAGATAAAAGAGTTGCGGCAGGAACATTAGCTCCGGAACCAATCACACGCCGAGAAACCTCCGTATGCCATAAATGGCACGTACGGTGGTGTGAGAGGGGGACGAAAGTCCCCCTACTCAATCATTATGAGTGACATGTGTATATATTGGTGCCTGATTTATGAGGCATTTAGCTTTTCACGTGTCAGCCGAACTCGTGGGAAGAGTCAGTTCGGTGACTGGATTTTTGAGGCAATGCGACTGGATTTTTGAGGCAGGTTTTGTATCATGCATAACAGATTTTTACTTTACATCATATGATTTTTGGTGTAGATTGTAAATAGTCTCTGAATGAGGTTTACTTACGGCTTTTGTTGTTCGGGACTATAAACGATATACTTACATCTCTATAATCAATAAATTATGAAAAATACACTGTTTCTTTCTTCTTTGATGGCGCTGTTAGTAAGCAGTTCTTTGTCTGCTGCTGTTTATAGTGTGGATTCTGCCACATCATTTGCAAGTGCATGGAATAATTTGGCAAGCGGTGATTCGATTCTGGTGACGGATGATATTGATATGTCAACTGTAGGAACGCTTGCTACGCATGCGTATAAAGTGGAAATTCAATCTGAAAATGGTAGCATGCTTTCATGGGCAGGGGCCGGTGGTTCCTCTCCTCTCCCTGCTGAGGTGGAGTATCAAGGGCTTACTATAGCTTCTGCCCCGGCTGTGGTGCTTACCGGTGGTGATGTAACTGTGGGGGCGGGTAACACATTCAGCTCCAATAATAATGGTGTGGTAGTTGCAGATGGCGCGGTCGTTGTGTTGGGAAATAATGTTTTTGATAGCAATTATACAGCATCAGATGGTGCTGCCATTAAGGTGGTTGATGATGGTACTTTAGTTGTGAATGGTGGCTGTGAGTTCCGCAATAATATGGCAGCAGGTCGAGGTGGCGCTATTATTTTGTCTGATGCCGCCGCTGCTTCGGGTAGCTGGTCTGCTATTTTGGATGCCACTAATGCTGATATTGTGTTTGAGGGGAACGCTGAGAACGTGGTGATTTCCGGAGGAAGTATTGTGGATCCCGGCTTTGCTAATGACATGTATGTGGGCGAGAACCGAACGGTGCAGATGTTGGTAGGAAAGGATAACATGATAGCCCTTTCTTCCGGACTGGCATCTGCGGATTCTTCTGCTATTGTGGAAAAAACGGGGGCCGGGGACTTGTTGGTGGGTGATGCTGAGTTCTATTCAGGCGCTCTGAATGTATGCGAAGGGCGAGTGGTGCTGGCTGAAAATCGTTCTTGGGGTGATGGTAGTTCCTCAGCCATGATTTCAGTAGATTCTGCCGGTGCGTTTGTGCTTAACAGCGGCTCGACCCTTTCTCAGAATATCGATATGAAGGGAGGGGCCCTCGAGGTGCGGCAGGGGGCTGTTCTGAACTCTACTCTTACTGCTTCTTCTGCTTCCGTTATCACGTTCCAGTTAACTCCTGAAGCGGTACAGCTTCCCTCAGTGGCAACGACTCCGTGGCTTACTATTGCGCCCGGTGGCTCTATTTCTACGGCATCGGCTGCAAACCTTACCCTAAATCTGGATGTCTCTGCGTTTGATAAAGCGGTGGAGGCAGCAGGACTCTTGTTTGCGGTAGATTTTTCCAATGCCGCAGACGCAGATACCCCTCAGGCTATACAGACCCTGACGATTACCTACACGGATGCCAAGGGCGTTCATAGCTCAGACCTTACGATTAATGAAGATGGTATGCTGGATATTTCCGCCATCTTGGCGGCTATGGCGTGTGATAATGTACAGGTTTTAGGAACAAACTCCATGCTTAGTAGCATGGGCACGCTCAACTGGCTGTCAGATGCCTCTCGTAGTGCTGTGCCGAACATGGCATCCATTAAGTCTGCCTCTCGTATTTGGGGCACTGCTATGGGGGGAAGCATTAATCACTCCGGTAAGTCCTCAGACTACGATTATTCCGGCGGCGGTTATGCCATTGGTGCTGATACCCAGGTTGCAGAGAACACATATGTCGGTATTACTTTCGGGCAGGCCTTTGGTTCCGGTGATGCCGGTAACGCCTCTGTGACAGATGCCTCCTCCTCTGTGGATCAAACGGCGGTTATGCTGGGCGTGTATGGCCGTTATCTTTACACCATCAATCCTTCCCAAGAGCTCATGTTTGATGCTTTCGCTGGTTATTCCTCTGTGGATAATGAGATGAAGTGTGCGCAAGGCAGGGCTGATTGGCGTGATGATGTGCTGACTTGTTCTGCTCGTGTCATTTGGCAGCTCCAGCTTGATGGGGGGCTGCGTCTTTCTCCCTTCTTTGCTTTGGAGTACTCTTCTGTATCTCAGGCAGATTACTCTGTGGGTGGCAATGTTTACTCCGGTGGTAAGGCTTCCCTCTTCAGCATGCCCGTAGGCGTGACCATTTCTAACCGCATTACCGAATGCGAGCAGAAGGCTATCACTCCTTACATTTCAGCTGCTTTTGTTCCTCACCTTGCTAAGGATAATCCCGAGGCGGATGTGACTAATGCTTACGGCCGTACCGCTAAGAGCAAGGGTATTGAGTTTGAAAACTGCTCTTTCCGTATTCAGGGTGGTATTCGCGTGGAGTGGGATGATCAGTGGACCACTGATATCAACGCTCGTATTCAGACTGACTCTTCTCAGTCCTCTTGGCACGTTGGCGTATCCGCTTCTTATCTGTTCTAATGTTGATTGTAACTCAATTATAACCTCTAAATTTTGCTGAAATATGACCGAAATAAATACTGACGGATATCAAATGACTAATCCTGCATGGTATTGGCTGTTCAACTACAAAAACCAATGCTGGGATAAGGCTGAAACAGATTTACAAGGTTGGATAACGGTTTATCAGTGGGATAAGCAACTGAAAAAATATACCACTAAGAGGATATTTAAAAGTGTAGATTATAGCTTTTTTGATATCAATCCTGCTAATGAAAATGATTATGCGTATTGGTACGCAACTAAAAGCAAGTACCAGTCGGACCCAAGGAAAACGGAGTATGAAAATCCTAACAAGGAGAAAGATAGTTCGCGTCTTGGGCAAGTGTGGAAATGGAGTGGTTCGAACTGGGTACGCGTAAGTGAAACTGGTACAGGAAAAATTGACCCGACTCAGGAAACATATATTATCGTTCATGGGTTGCGGAATTCTTACAAGGAATCATGGGTTTCTGACATGGCTAGGGCTCTAGAGTCCAAGGGGCAGGTTCTTTGTATCGATTGGGGGGATGCCGCCTTGCATGATGATTTTCTTATTGTTTCTGGCGTTTCTGGCGATTTTAATGCTTCTAACATAGATGATGCTGCTGCCTCTGCTGTGCTATTGCTGTCTCAGGTGATGCATACTTCAGGGGAACAAAGTAATGGAAAGTTTTCATTGGATGGTTTTGAATCTAAAATAACGATGGTGGGTCACAGTTTTGGTGCCCATCTTAGTGCGTATTTTTCAAAGTATCTTACAGGAACGATAAAATGTATACAGGGCCTTGACTCTGCGGAGGAGAATACTCAGGCTAATCCCATTATTCTTGGCCCTGACGCAGCCCCTGATGTATTCTTCTATAAATCTTCAGATTGTTTGGGCGGTGGAGATACTTGGAATGATGGCGATAGGTTGCTTGGAAAGTACAATTTTTATCTTGCACCCAGAATTTTTGGATTGAATGCAGAAGATGGATTGTCAACTGGCTTTTTATCAACTGGCTTATTAGATACCGCTGAACATGGCTACCCCTGTACGTTTTTCACCAATTATATAGAGCAGTCAGATATTGATGAAAAGCTTTATACAAAGATTTTGGATGACATTGAAGATGTTGGCGTGAAGTGGCACGGGATAGTCAATGGTAGCAATTTCCAGATAGATTGCGTGAACAGGGGCTATTATCTTGCGGAGAACTCTTTGACAAGTGATTCGGGATGGTCGTATTCCGATTACAATCAGACTGTTAATCGAGTTGTCGGGAAAATGAACACGACTTTTGAGTCTGTCCGGGAGGAAATTGATATGCCGGCAGAGATATACGCAGTGGCCTGCATGACGGCTCTTGATGTGCAGGATTTGAAAGTAAACGGAACCGCCCTCTCTGAAACTCTGGATAAAAATGCTCCTGCTTCAGCTAAAATTCAGACCAATAAACAGTTTACTATCAGTTTCAATGTCAAGAATCACGCCGATAACATCTCATTTGTTGAGCAGGATGTCAAGAATGCTCAGTTAATGCAGAAAATGACGCATGAAATCTGGCTGTCACCGAGTGATTCACCGGATGTGTACAACCATGCTGATTCTCTTTGCTTATATAGTAGCCTTAATGATTCAGGTAATGAGGAATTGTATACAATCGGTGCATTAGGTCTTGATTCGGTACAGGCCACTGTAGTAGTTGATCAAGTCACTTTATTTAAATGGATTGAATCCAATAGCGAATTAATGTCGCAATTTAAGAAGACTGGTGCAGTGGATGTGTATGTGCATGTCCGCGCAGGAGTCGATGGCACGAATAGTGCCTCATTTATTCCTGGAGAGTTGCAGACAAAGGATAATACAGTTGTGCAGAAAATCTCTCTTAAATTAGACCTTGGTAATTGGAAATGGTGTTATAACTATAAAACTAAGTGTTGGGATAAGGTTACACAACTCGAAGATGGCTCATATATCGCATATCAGTGGAATGCCTCCGAACAAAATTGGACAAACGTTAAATATCTGAAACCTGAAATATACGGAGCTTGTTCGGTGGTGTTTTATTCTGACGATGAGTTTGGTTATTATTATGCAGAGCTTACAGCTCTATCAACCTATGGACCTCAAGACCGTAATGATGATTCTTCTATGCCTGGTCAGATATGGGTATGGCAAAATGGCAAATGGGAACAAATTACAGAGCAGTGTTTCCGAGAAGGGACATATGGAAATACCTACATTATCACTCATGGCCTGAGAAATACGCTTCGAGATGAAAGCACGGACTGGGTGGATGATATCGCCAGTGCTCTTGCGGCTCGTGAAAAGGATGCTCGAATTTTGGCGATTGATTGGGGTGATTGGGCAAAAGAACTTATTTTCGGGGTTGGGGATCTGCTTGCGACCGGCATTGCTGACGGCTCTTACCGTTCCGCAACAATGCTGGCACAGTTGATTGGTAATTACACAACAAGCGGGCAAGTTAATATTTCAACTTTGGGAGATGTTCACCTTATCGGTCACAGCTATGGTGCTCATTATAGTGCGTATCTCTCTGATATGATGGTTGGTCAGACGGTGAAGAATCTTTACGCTCTAGATGCCGCTCAAACGAAACTCCAAGTGCATGATATTAAGCTAAATGCTTCTTCAGCTGATGATGTTTATGCTTACAAGACGTCAAGTGATTTAGGCGGAGAGTTGGTATTCGGTGATTTCAATTTTTATACTGTGTCTGAAGATGGCCAATTAAGTGGTTGGACTCTCAGATTGAGTGATGATGAATATTTGGCCGATACAGATGCTCATTCATATGCAACGAGCTTCTTTGCTGACTCTATAATATCAGGTATTTATTCTGGGTACTATTTCGACGAACATGAATACTATGATGATTTTTTGCCATACCGCAATACATGGCAGGGGATTGTTAATGGTGCGCATGATGGTCGTATTGAGTGTGTAACTATTGGATACGAGAAGGACGAAAATGGTTGGACTGTTGCAGAATACATGAGTGTTCTCCAGAACTGTCATTCAGGACTTGATGTATTGAAGTATTGGATGTACGAAAAATGGTACAAGAATAAATTTACTAGCTTATTAAGTGGCTTATTTAGTGATCCTTTGCCACGGAATATTTATTTCAATCAATATTTGGTTGATTATGCCGTCGATTCGGAAAAAGTTACCATAAACGGTGATACTGCCGGAACTCGTGGAGTAGAAATTGAATATGGTGAAGATATAACTGTAGCGATTCCTGTAAAAAATTGGGCGGATAATACGTCATTTGATACAGAATCTATTCTTGACGCGCAAGAGGGGCAAGGTAGCACATGTAATATATGGATATCACCATATTCCTCTGCTGAGGGTGGATATATGTGTTTGTACGATTCTGTTGATTTGTCGGATGTAAATCCGGGCAAGAAATATCATAAGGAATTGTTAATTGCACCCGGAAAGGAAACGGTTTATAACTGTGGACTTGTCTTGGAGGAATCTGACGTGGTAAACATACTGACCACTTGCGAGGCATGGGAACAGTTGGATAATTATAATAAGACGGGGAAGGCTGAACTGTATGTATATGCGCAGGTCGGGGCAAAAGAAGGGACTACTTCATTCATTAAAGGTGAGTTAAATTCTGCAGATAACTGGTCAACAGGGCAGAAAATCTTGCTGGCAAAGGAAAAGACCGGGATTCAGACGATTTTTGTAATCGATGTATCTGGCAGTATGGGTGAAGAGATTGCTCGGGTTCGCAGTGGTTTGCTGAATTATATTAATGATTTGCGTGATAAATATGGGACTGATTATGTTCCTACCATGCAATTAATTACGTTTAAGCAGCCGTCATCAACGGGTAATGAATCTGCTTATGTTGACGTAGTATGCACGACGAATAGCCTGACCGAAATGGCTAGCGCGGTGAATAAACTTCGTGCAAGTGGTGGCTATTATTCGTATGAAAACAGCAACCACGCTTTGGAGAAAGCAGTGCGCAATATTGCTCAGGGCGGGAATATCATTCTGGCTACAGATGAACCCGCAGCTCCCGGTGTCAATGTGAATCGTCTTATAAAGACGGCAAATAGAAAGGATGTGACGGTTCATAGTATTATATCAGGAAATTTAACTAGTCATTCGTCATCTGTTCCTGTGGCTAGCGTGACATCGGATTCGGGCTCAATGGTGATGAGAAGCTCAACGATGATGATGAGCGCTGGTGCTGGAACGACAGAGACGAATGAGGATCAGAATTCGGATGATGATGTTCAGAACGCCAAGAGTATAACGGTTGGGCAGGATGTACTTGGAGAAGTTCATTATGGCAATGATAGATGTGATTGGTACAAAATCAATCTGACCAAACATTATGAATACACCACTCGTTTGCAGAGTGATGATTATAACGCCTATTTCAGCCTTTATGATACGGATGGCACTACATTGATTAAAACCATCAAAGCCGGCGAGACATTTACATTTAGTCCGGATGCATCAGGAAGGTATTACATCCGATGCAGGGCAGAGATGTATGAGAATACTCCGTATTCATTCTCCATGGAGCAGACCGCCAAGCCTAATTCAATGGGTGAGGATTTGGAATCATATTCGACGATTTCGACAGAGACCGGTGGCTCATATTTAGTGCTGCCGAATGTCAACTCTGGCAATGGCACGGCATATGAATCGGCCATATACAATTTCTTGATGTCCCAGCATGCTCCTGTTGTGATGGCTTGTGGCCCGAATGCTGTTTCGCGGGGAACGACTGTGACCTTATCCGTTTCTGGAAGTGGGACTAACTGGCGAGCCGGTGAAACCGTGGTTTCCTTTAGTTCGGATAAGATTGTTACCCAAAGTGTGGAGGTTGTATCTGCAACGCGCCTGCTGGTCACTGTGAGCATTGCCGCAGATTGTACGGTAGACGCATATGATGTAACTGTGACTTCCGGTTCAGAGGTTGCTCGTGGAGTGGATGTGTTGACCGTGTCTAAACAACCGACTTCTGCCAAGATTGTTTCTGTAAGCTGCAGCAATTTCGAATGTGGCGAGACGTTTGTTGCAACAATTCATGGATATGCCACTAACTGGAGCCAGGAAAATACGAACTTGAGCCTTGGGCCGGGGGTGACGATAACTGATTATACAGTGGTAAGTGCCACAGAAATCCGGGTGAATGGGCTGGTTGCTGAAAATGCAGAACTTGGATATCGTACCGTTCAGGTAAAAACGAACAGCACAACGCTTAAGCTTACCCATGCCTTGTTTGTCAGCTCTGCGGCACCGGATGTGCCGGCTATCACATTGGTTACCCCAGACGAAATTACGATGGGGCGAGAAACGGTGCTGACCATGAAGGGAAGTAATGTCGACTTCACGACAGCAAAGATATCTGTCAATCTCGGTTACGGCGTTGAAATTCGCGATATTAATGTAATTGATGCCGAAACTATAGAGGTAACAGTCTATGCGAACGATACATCGACAGTAGGGTTCAGAGATGTTCGCGTGACTGTGAACGATCAGCTGGCTGTTCTGCTGAATGGTCTTGATGTCGCTCAGTTCAATGATGTTCCGGGCAAGGCTATCAGTCTGCCCTTCTCATCAGATGATAAGGCATATCGCGTTGATAGCGTGGGCGCTCTTGATACGGTGGATTACTTCAAGGTGAATACAGCTACTGGTGGTTCATACAGTATTGGGGTTGAGTCTGATGAGTTGATGGCACAGGTTCGCTTGTCGGTTGGTGTCATGGAAGATGGTGACTATGTCGTCAACCGGAGCATAATTGTGAATAATGCCTCAGCCATCGAAGAAATCTCAGGCGTGGCTTTTGAAGCCGGTAAGGACTATTACATTTGCGTTGAAGTTGCCTCAGCCGGAGACGCTCTCGATACTCAGTATACATTGAATGTTGAAAATTGTGGTGATAAGGTGGTAACTGATGATAACACCTCGTCAACAGCCAATGTGCTGGCTTGGGAGCCTCTCACAGGGGCAGCCAACCGAGGTTGGGTCGGCTTTGGCGATGCTGTAGACTTCTACAATTTTGAGTTGACTTCTAATGCTGATGTCCGCTTGTCAGTGAGTGAGCTTACCGCTGCTATGCGTGTTACACTGTATAAGGAAAATGAGGCGGGTGGTTTGACGCAAGTGAGTACAAATTCTGTGCGCAGCTCAGGTTTGGACCGCACGCTGAGTTTGACGGCCGGAACGTATTTCGTGGAAATGGCTTCCTACGATGGCGGCGCTGGGCGCTACAACTCTACCTACGCTCTGGAGTTGGAGAAGGAGGAAGAGGACGGTACAACTCAGTTTGCCGTAGCGCAAGTGTGATGTTAGTTTTACTGGCCTAAAACGCCGATGGGGCAGGGTGCCATGAGCATCCTGCCCCTTTGTTTTTCGCAGTTTGTGTGTATGCTATGTACTTTATTCTGTACAGCGCTAGTAATGTTTGCTAGACTGAACGGCATACTTGTTTGAGTGGATATGAAACAATTTATATATGCTGATGGTGTGGCTAATGTCTCCCTTGCTGGGGGGATGGTGAGGCTGGATTTGTTTCACTATGATGGAAGCCCTGCGGAGGGGCAGCGTGACTTGCCGCGAACAGTGGACCAGCAGCTAATTATGTCGCCGGTGGCATTTATGCGGGCGTATGAATCCATGCAGCGCTTTGTGGCGGAGCTTGAGAAGAATGGCCTTGTGCAGCGAGGTGCTGCGGCTGCGGTGGCGAAGGCGTCAGAGGCTGCGGTATCTCCTAATTTTGAATGATTTGTATGGAATATACTGAATCTGAAAAGACGGCGAGAGCGTGTCTGGAGGAGATAGTCAAACTGGTGCCGGATGCCGGTAATCTGGAGGCTCTGCTGGGGGAGCAGGTCGTGTCTACTCCGCAGCGCATGCAGTCGGTGCTCTCTTCGCTGCGCCTGAAGCCTGAGTGGCGAGAGGATACCACGGTTGATGAGTTGGCTACTCACTTCGGCTCACCGGTAGTACTGCAGCTGGGAAATGAGAACTGGGTTATCTTCTTAGGCTGCCGCCGTGGGGCTGAGGGTGAGGAAGAGCATTACGCGGTATATGACCCGCTGAGCCGTGAGAGTGGTAAGGTGATTTTCCTGAAGAAAGCCGCGGTGGAGAAGGCATGGCAGGGCAAGGCCATCTTCCTGAAGAATTTTGCTAATCAACATTATGCAGCGGATGGCCGCCATACCTTCCTGTACTGCTTGGTGAGCATATGCCGCCACCATAATCTGGATGCGGATGTGCGCCGCCTTCTGCATGAATATGCGGTGGAAGAGGAGCCCAGCCTGAATTTGCTGCGTAAGATGGCGGATGACTTGGGGCTCAAAACCAGCCGCGGTAAGATGAAATGGAGCGCGCTGGAAGAACGCGAGCATATTTACCCCTCCATTGCTGTGAAAAAGGATGGCAAGGGCGCCGTGCTCTGTGGCATGCGGGACGCCGCCGCGCCTCCCGGCCAGCCGGAGCTGGAGGACCCGCCTTCTCTCATTGGCGTGTGGGACCCCGTACCGCCGGCTCAGGGAAGGGCACCGGAAATCCAGTGGCTTACCCAAGAGCAGTATGAGGAGCAGTTCACCGGGGAAGTTGTGCTCTGTAAGCGCGTATTCTCCCTGCTGGATGAAGAAAGGCCCTTCGGCTTATTGTGGTTTATCCCTGAGTTTGCCCGCCAGCGTAAACTGCTGGGTGAGGTAGCCACGGCGGTGCTTGCCATCAGCGCCATTGGCTTGGCCACGCCCTTGTTCTTCCAGCTTGTGGTGGATAAAGTTTTGGTGCACCAAAGTTACACCACGCTTACCGTGCTGGGGGTGGCTGTATGTGTGGCGCTTCTGTTCAATGCTCTGCTGGAGTTTTTACAGAATTACCTGCTTATCTATGCCACGAATCGCATTGATATTCGCTTGGCCACCAAGACCTTCCGCAAGCTGTTGAATCTGCCGGTGGATTTCTACGAGAGAATCTCCAGCGGTGTGCTCATTAAGCACATGCAGCAGACGGAGAAAATCCGCCAGTTCCTCTCCGGTAGCCTGTTTTTCACGCTGTTGGAGCTTATTTCCCTACTGGTGTTCCTGCCGGTGCTCTTCTGGTACAGCGGCAAGCTGACAGCCGTGGTGCTGCTCTTCACTTTCCTAATGGCGCTGGTGATTGCCACGCTCATTAAGCCGTTCCAGCGCAGGCTGGAAGAGCTGTACCAAGCTGAGGGGCGTCGCCAAGGCATGCTGGTGGAGACTATTCATGGTGTGCGTACTGTTAAGTCTCTGGCACTGGAGCCGGTCTTGCAGCGCAAGTGGAATGATACAGCGGCCTATGCCATTTCCCGCTATTTTAACGTAGCTAAGATATCCATGACCGCCCGCACGCTCAGCCATTGGCTAGAGCGCTTGATGGGCGTGGCTATCATATGGGTGGGCGCTCTGGCCGTGTTTGACGGCGAGCTTTCCGTGGGTGCGCTCATTGCCTTCAATATGTTGGCCGGGCGCGTCACAGGGCCTCTTGTACGTATCGTCGGCCTCGTGCATGAGTACCAGCAGACCTCGCTTTCCGTGCGCATGCTTGGCGTGGTGATGAATGCCCGTGATGAACAGGTGGGCGGTGGAATTCGCCAGCCGCTAAGGGGTGAAATTTCATTTGAAAACATCCGCTTCCAATACCTGCCGGATGCTCCTCCTGCCATTCGTGATTTCACCTATCGGATTCAGCCCGGCACGACCGTGGGTCTTGTGGGGCGCAGTGGTTCCGGTAAGACGACTGTTACCAAGCTCATGCAGGGGCTTTACCCCTTGCAGCAGGGCGTAATTAAATATGATGGCATTGATTTGCGTGAGATAGACCGCTCGCACCTGCGCTCGCATATCGGCGTCGTGCTGCAGGATAACTACTTCTTCCACGGCACCATCCGTGAAAACCTCACGCTCACCAAAAAGGACGCCACCATGGAGGAGGTTATCTATGCCGCACGTGTGGCCGGCGCTGAAGAGTTTATTCAGAGCCTGCCTCGCGGTTATGACTCCATGCTGGAGGAGAACGCCAGCAACCTCTCCGGCGGTCAGCGCCAGCGCTTGGCCATTGCGCGCGCGCTCCTGCCGAACCCGCGTATTCTTATCTTTGATGAGGCCACCAGCGCGCTTGACCCTGAGAGCGAAACCCTCATCCGTAAGAACCTCAAGCAAATTGCACGTAACAGAACGGTGTTCATTATTTCGCACCGCCTTTCCATCCTCTGCCGCGCGGATGACATCGTTGTGTTGGAGAAGGGGGCTATTCTGGAGCACGGTACTCACCGCCAATTGGTAGCTGCGGGCGGTCTGTATGCAAACTTCTGGCAGCAGCAAATGGGAACAGATGAAGACTGATACTTGCCATGAGCCGTAAAAAGAAAAAATTAAAAGAGCTGACAGATGCTGACATCGCAGCATGTGAGCCAGAGTCCATTTGGCTCGAGACTCGTAAATGCCCCGTTCCGGCACATAGTGTGCTGTGGGTCATTATCACGCTGTTGGTGTGCGGAATTATCTGGGCTTGCGTGGCCAAGGTGGATAAAGTGGTGACCGCTGAGGGTAAATTAGTGACCACCCGACCGAACATCACCATGAAACCGCTTGAACGAACGGTTATTAAGAACGTTCTTGTGCGCGTGGGCCAAGTCGTGGAGAAGGACCAAGTGCTCGTGGCGCTGGATTCTACGGTCAATGAGGCGGAGCTGCGCTCATTGAGAGATCAGCTGGCCTATCACCAGTGCCGTGTGGCGCGCCTTCGAGCTGAGCAAAGCGGTGCGGCTGAGCTGGTGCTGCCTGCGGAGCTCGCCGGTTGCCCGGCCGCTGCCCAGCAGATGGCTCACTTCCGGTCCCGCCGCGAGTTTTTTGAAAAGCGCAGCGCCTACCTTCAGGCTTGTGTTGACAAGTACATCGCCACCTCGCAGTCCATGCTCCAGTCCTTGGCTAAGTATGATGAAATGATGGTGCCGCTCAAACGCATTGAATCCACCTATGTCAATTTGGCGGAGCGGGGTATTGCTCCGCGCATTGAGATGATGCAGACCACCATTCAGCGCATGGGCAACGAAATCGAGGTGGAAAACCAGCGCACCCGCTTGGTGGAAGATGAACAGATGCGCAACACCTCCGCGGCCGAGCTGCAAGCCTTTGTGGCGGAGTGGAAACAGCAGATAGATGAGCAACTGGCCGATGATGAGCTGCAGGTGCTGGCTTTGCAGGAGAAAATTCGCCAGACTGAGTATCTGGCCTCTCAGGAAAGTCTGCGTGCTCCTTGCCGCGCCGTGGTGCATGAAATCGCGCCGTACCAAGAGGGCTCCGCAGTGCGTGAGGCGGAGGCATTCATCACCCTCATTCCCATGGATGAACCGCTGGAAGCGGAGGTCGATATCTTGCCGAAGGACGTGGGCCTACTGCGCACCGGGGATGTCGCTCGCCTGAAGCTGGATGCCTTCCCCTTCCAGAGGTATGGCACTCTTGATGGCACGATTTCCTTTATTTCAGCGGATACGTACGAGTCCACCTCCAACTTGGAGCAGGATGAAGGTGTGTCCGCCGCTGCCACCGGTGGCAAGCGCCCGCAGTTCCGCGCTCGCATGCGTGTGAGCGGTGAGCTGGACGGCGTGCCCGCTGAGCTTTGGCAGAGCGCCGGCATGCGCCTGCGAGCCGAGATTAAGGTAGGCGAGCGTACCGTCATCTCATACCTCATGCATCCCTTCCTCAAGGCGATGGATGAAGCCATCCGCGAGCCCTGATTCTTGCGCGAAAAAAAGATTTCCGGCAGCCGCACTTGGATATCACAAGTGCGGCTGCTGTTTTTTTCAGTCTAAGGGGCTTGGACGCTACATTGTAACACGTTATCGCACGATTATTAGAAAGTGAGCGTCCCGTTTATGGGGTAAGTACCGAGTTACAAACTAAGGGTATTAGTAGAGTGTGCACATGGCCGATGATTCAAATAACAGCGTTCCCACACTTTTTGGAGTTGACCCGCTATTGGCGCATTACAATACAAAAGCGCGCAATAATAAGCGGTTATGCTTGCTATTGCGCGCTTTTGAGAAAGTTTTTAAGTCGGGGCGAGAGGTGCCGGCGCATTCACACGGCACACACAACCTTGGCCGCTACACGTCCTCCACGAAGCTGATTCTACAAGCCGTCACCGAGCTTGCCGAAAGGCTTGTGGATATGAATCTGCTGGTACGCCGGCTTAATATCGTTGCCAGTCACGTTATCCCGGAGGACAAAGCGCCGCAGCAGGAACAATCAATGCAGCAACTCGATCTCTTTACTGATTACGAGGCTGAAGCAGCCCGGAAGGAAGAGGAGGATGCTCAGCTGAACAAAGAGCGCAAGATGCAGCAAGCCCTGCTAAGCATCAGAGGCAAGTTCGGTAAGAATGCAATCCTCCGGGGCATGAATCTGGAAGCAGGAGCCACCACCCGCGATCGCAACGAGCAGATAGGAGGACACAAGGCATGATGTACGATGCAGAAGACAAA
Organism: Akkermansia sp.; assembly: GCA_017517385.1. GTDB lineage: Bacteria > Verrucomicrobiota > Verrucomicrobiia > Verrucomicrobiales > Akkermansiaceae > Akkermansia. The sequence goes on along the minus strand of JAFWZG010000030.1, from coordinate 228 downwards.
TACGCAGATATCATCCGTCTTCCCCAGCTTGCTTTTTTTAAAAAATCATTGCCATCCCATAGAGGCACGATAACGAGCCTCTATGGTGCATGATTGCTGGATGTATGGATGATTTTCTTTGAAAAAAGGTTTAGGAATTAGGGGGGGAGAATCTCTCGGCGGTTCCTGCTGTCCCATATCAAATAAGCATAGCCCAGTTAATACCCGGTAAATCAGGTGTTAACTGGG
>JAFWZG010000029.1 GCA_017517385.1 Akkermansia sp. | reverse complement strand
GAGGCAGAGCGTGCTGAACGTGCTCGCCGCCGCGCTGAGGAAAAGGCTGCCGAGGAAGCCGCAGAACGTGCCGAAGCTGCCGAACGCGCCCGAGTGCGTGCCGAGCGTCAGGCGGCCCGTGAGGCAGAGCGCGCTGAACGTGCCCGCCGCCGTGCTGAGGAAAAGGCTGCCGAGGAAGCCGCAGAACGTGCCGAAGCTGCCGAACGCGCCCGAGTGCGTGCCGAGCGTCAGGCAGCCCGAGAGGCAGAGCGCGCTGAACGTGCCCGCCGCCGTGCTGAGGAAAAGGCTGCCCGTGAAGCAGAGCGTGCTGAACGCGCCCGCCGCCGTGCTGAGGAAAGGGCAGAGGAGGAAGCTGAAGCTAATCGTCAGGGGCGTTCTCGCCGCGGATTTTGGTCTCGCGTCTTCAGAAGCGTGGGGTTCTGAAGCTTTGACGGGGAAAGATTAGCGCCGGAGTTATGAAGGGCGAGCCCCACTGATCTTCGCCAAAGAAGCGCAGCTCCATGTTGACGGGGGGCCTAGTGAACTCTTGACAGCCGCAGTAGGAAAAGACGTCTCCCTGTTTCAGAATGGGGTCTTGATTGAAAACATGCGCGGCCTCAATGATGCGCCTTTCTCCCACGTTGTCCTGAAGTAACCATTTACGGCCGCGGAGTCGCAGACTGAAATCGCCTGCGTTGTGCATACGCAGGCGGAAGAAAACATGATAAAGAGGCGAGGGGCGGCGTGTAACACGCAGCCCCGCTAGGGATATGCCCATATCAAGCACATCCAGCACCGGCAACGTGAGCCGTTCAGTGTTCATAGCCACTGCCCACCATCAGAGTGGAAAGTTGCCCGACCTTGACCAGCAGCTGCTGTACTTTTTCTGCTGTGGGTTGTTCGCCTTCACCCAGAGCCATAATCTCAGTAATTTCCCTGAGGATATTGTTCATTTCCTGAGCGTGGATGCGTCTAGCTGTGCGAGGTGCAAGTCCCTCCAGAATTTCGCCGAAGTATTCCGGTGCTTCCGGGTAGAAAATAGCCGTGGCTTTGCTGGCGTCAAAACGCTCATTGAGTGCAGCGGCCGCGGCCTCCAGTGCACGTACCCATCCACCCAGAGCGATGAGGTGTGAGAGATCCGGGTCGCGGAGGGAGGTGAGCTCAGCGTTCACGTCACTCTGGGTAGAGGACAGCGCGCGCTTGAATTCATCCAGCTGGCCTTTTTCTGCGTACTCCAGAAGGCAGGCAGAGTGAGAATTCATCTGATTGCCTACGCCCAGAGCATTGCCATAACGAGTCAGTTCCATGGCAATGGGCTTAATGTCATTCATGTGCCCGCTTCGAACGGCGATGAAGCCGTCTGCCAGAAGGTACCCCATCTCCATCGCGAGTGCTCCTGCGTGGGTAGGAAGTTTTTCAGGATGATTGCGCAGGACATACTCCTCAGGAATGGCCGGTAGATTGTCCAACTGATTAAAAATCTTGGTAATAGAAGGAGCCGTGTATACGTTGATGCCTAATTCCTGATTAGATCGATTTTCATCCAGCATGGAATCATCACGGAACATGGCCGGCACTTCTCCGTGGCGGCGTTCCGGCTCTTCATTAACGATGTAATCAGGCGTGCCGTCCTGTACCGTATCGACTTCTCCCATAGAAACACTGATTGTTTCCTGAGCGTTTACTGCCGGTGTAATGAGCAGGGCTGCCGGCACCATCAGACGGTAAAGTGAAATTTTCATAATGTTCGGAATACTCCGTTGCATATATTGGTGTTTTAGACTTGACTCCTGCTCAAATATACATTACTATTTCCGCGCGTCAAGATGTAATCTTTGCCGCTGACGTAAAAAACGAAAGCTGCTAAGGTGATTTCTGGACGAGCACACATCCGAAAAATTCTGCTATGATGTCCCCTGAAACGATAGAGACGGTAAAGTACTGGTTTAACTTTATTTGGCTGATTGCTTATTTCCTGGTGCTTATCGGAATGTCCGGTTATGGTTTCCATCGTTTGATAATGGTGTTCCTGTATTTAGTACACCGCAAACATATTCCACAGCCTAAAGGTCAGTGGGATGAGTGGCCGCTTGTTACCATACAGCTGCCGATGTTCAACGAAAAGTTTGTGGTAGAAGGCCTTCTGAAGAAGGTGACTGCCATTGATTATCCCAAGGATAAGCTCGAAATTCAGATTCTGGACGACTCTACGGATGATACTTGGGACCTTTGCAAGCAGCAGGTGGAGTATTATCAGGCTCAGGGATTTGATATTAAGTGCCTTCACCGTGTGGATCGTACCGGTTTCAAAGCCGGTGCTCTTGAGGCGGCAGACGCCGTAGCTAAGGGGGAGTTCCTGCTTATTCTGGATGCAGACTTCCGCCCGGAGCCCGATATTCTGAAGGTGACCATGCCGTACTTTACGGATCCGGAGATTGCTCTCGTGCAGACCCGCTGGGGCCATATCAATCGCCACAAGAATATGCTGACTCGCTTGCAGAGTATTTTCCTTGATGGCCACTTTGCTCTCGAACAGACAGTGCGTAACCGCTCCGGCCGCTTCTTCACCTTTAATGGCACCGCCGGTGTGTGGCGCAAGTGCGCTATTACGGATGCCGGTGGCTGGGAGCATGATACTATTACGGAGGATATGGACCTCTCCTACCGCGTGCAGATGAAGGGCTGGCACTTTGTTTACCTGAATGACTACGTGACCCCCGCTGAGCTGCCTGAGGATATGGATGGCTTTAAGGCTCAGCAGCACCGCTGGACCAAGGGCTGTATTCAGGTTTGCCAGAAAATGCTCTGGACTATCTGGCGCTCCGGTGCTCCGCTGAAGGCCAAGATGGAAGCCACCACACACCTTACGTGTAACTACTCCTACTTGGCGCTCATTCTCCTTTGCCTGCTGGTGATGCCCATCTGCACGAATCTGGTTTCTCCCACAGGAGATTGGCACTGGCAGTCTCCGCGCATGATGCTGCTGACTTTCACTCTGTTCTTCTTTGCCACGGTGTCTGTGTGCATGTTCTACGTGACAGCTGAGGCGATTGTGCGCCCCAAACGCTGGTGGATGGTGTTCTTCATGCTGATTCCGCTTCTGGCGCTGGGTGTGGGTATGGCAGTGAATAATGCCAAGGCTGTGCTGGAGGCTATGTTCGGCAAGCCCAGTGAGTTTGTGCGTACTCCCAAGTTTGGTGAGTCCAATCAGGGGCAGCTTTCCATTGAGAAGCGAGCTAAGGGATATAAGGCACTTAAGTCTGTACTGGTGCCCACCATTGAGCTGATGTTCGGTATTTTCTTCGGCGCACTTGAAGTTGTGTACATGATAGCTGTTTTCACCGGTTATCCCGGCATGCTGCTTAATGTGCTTCTCATGAGCCCGTTCTTGGGATTCTTCTACACGAGCTTCTGCTCCTTCGGGCGCCTCATTGATGGTGCACGCCAGCGCAGGGCTTCTGCCCAGAAGACCGCCTGATTTTTTCCTCTCCTTTATACCTATCACCTCAATTAATTTAAATGATTAAAAGTAGCAGACTACTCCTCCCGCTTTTATTGGCGGTGGCGTCGTTACAGGTAGCCTGTAAGAGCAGACCTTCAGGTATTGCTGATTATACAGCGGTGCCGGACAGCCCTCCAAGAGCTGTCGTTCGGGATGGCGTGGCCATCACTCTCAGAGATCAGAAACTGACTGTTTTTCGTGATGGAAGACGAGTTCGGGATTATGATATAAGCACATCTAAGTTCGGGATTGGTGCTTCTCCCGGCAGCCGCCGCACTCCCACGGGAATTCACGCCGTATCTGATATGGTCGGTGGTAATCAGCCCCGAGGTATGGTGTTTAAGGGGTGCCGCCCAACGGGCGAAGTTGTGGGTGTGGATGCTCCCGGGCGCGACCCCATCGTGACGCGTATTATCCAGCTTCACGGTCTGGAGGACGGAAATCGTAACTCGTACAGTCGCCGTATTTACATTCATGGTACGCCGGAGGAACGAAACATCGGCAGACCAGCTTCCTATGGTTGCATCCGTATGCGCAGCGCGGATGTGATGGATCTTTATCCCCGTGTGTACCGTGGTATGCCGGTGGCAATCGAGCGTTGTTCTCAGTCCATGTATATGCGTGCCGTGCAGCAGGCCAATACTCCTCGCATCCGCATACCGGATAGCGTAGTGGCCTCTCTGCCTAAGGATCAGGTGAGCCCCAGAAGGCGTAGCTACCGTTCTCGCCGCCATGCTGTGCGTGGTTCCCGCCGCGCTATTGCCGGCCGTGGGCGTAGTGCGTCCCCTCGCCGCAGCAGTGGCCGCAGACTGGCTCGCCGAACATCTCGCCGCCGTAGGTGAGGTTTTAATGCCTAAATAAATTGTTAAAAGCCCCCGCTTGCCGTTTGAGTGAGCGGGGTGCTTTTTTATGCGTAATTCGCAGGTGGGCAAACCGATGCATGTTGTTGTGTGCGGCGGAGGGGCTCAGAAACCTTGTCTGAATGAATGTATGGCATTATAAGGGTGACATGTGTAAACCCTTTCGTGATTATCTCAACTTGTTGCGGGACTATACTCGGGAAATAGTTACATTTGGCGGATTGTGCCTCATGTGCTGCGTATATAGTGATTTTAGGCGTCTTGCCTGTGAGCAGGCTACTACCGCCGCGCATACTGTGGACGTGCTTCGCAGTATGGATGCCCGTTTGTCAAACATTGAACACGCAGCCCCTGTTGTTAATGCTCATGAAAAATGATATTGCGAGAATTCAGCGCCACATAGGAGTTTGCCCGGATGGGATAATTGGCCCGCTTACTATAAGCGCTCTGAAGAAAAGACTCGGTATATCCGCTGAGGTTGTTCCTGTATGGCCCACACAGGCTGAAGTGCGAGGTGGCAAGAGTATGTTTGGCGCTCCGGGCTGTGAGAATGAACTTGTCAGCCTCTCACCCCCATATCCCTTGTTTTACGAGGGAAAACAGGTGAAAACTATACGTGTGCACAGGCTCATTGCGCGCCATGTGAAAGACGCTCTTAGTGAAGTATTACAGTGCTACGGAGATGCGGAAATTCACCGCCTCGGGCTTAATCTTTACGGAGGTTCATATAATTACCGCAACACGAGCGGTGGAGGGTGCCTCTCAATGCATGCTTGGGGAATCGCTTTGGATTTCTCCCCCGCTGCAAATTCATATGCTACGCGTGCGCCCCGCGCCTCTCTGAGCCATAAAGACTGCGAGCGCTGGTGGGAAATATGGGAAAGCCATGGCGCCGTGTCTCTTGGTCGCAGTTGCAACCAGGATTGGATGCACCTTCAATTTGCTCAGCTGTGACGCGCAGTTGCCTGAGCCGAGGCCGTGACGGAGCCGCGGTATGGCTCAACCATGAAGTAGGTTGTGGATGATTTTTTGTTTTTTTAGTTTTTTTTCTTAAACAAATCAGGTGGAGCGTAGGTCTGAAAATTCAGAGAGCGTATCGTGAGAGCATTCTTCTCTGATGGGTTATCTGGTTTAACCTTTCGGTTTCAGGATTCTGACCGGGATAGGAAATATTAAAAGCAATTAATACTAAAAAACAATCGTATGAGTAATACAACATGCACAGGTGGTGACAATTCTGACTCACCCGCATATAATCGCAATCAATGGGTAAAGCAGAATGCTATGGATGGAACTCCCGGAATGGCGGGCGCGGGTAATACCGCAAAGCATATCAGGAAGGGCCTGATGTCATCCATCATGCTTATTTCTTTGGTTGGAGGTGCTGCGGTTGCCTCAACGGACACCTCTACTCAGCTGACCTCGGCAAGACCGGTTTCTTCAGCTCCGTTTCTGACCGTTGAGCCAAGTAATGCCCAGGCATATACATCCGGTATGGTGGTTAAAGTATGGCCCGCCTCAGGGATAGATTCAACTCATAGCCACCCTCGTCATTCAGAAGGATTCAGCGCAGCTGCCATTGATAATAGCACCGGAGTTCTCAATCTGGAAACAGTTAGCCGTCATCCGGAACTCGGTCAAACTATCAAATCTGAGGATATGTACTGTGTTGAGTGGAGCGGTTATATTTATGTGCCAGCAGACGGTGAATACACGCTGCGGGTTAAAGCTCTCGCTACACGTGCTTCGTACCGAATGAACCTTTCTCTGGATGGCGAATCTCTCCTCTCTGCTCCGTGGCGTAGGTACCGTGAGGAGAATGTGCGAACCGGCACCACTCGCCTCACAGCAGGTTATCATGCTGTTTCTTTCATGATGATTGCGGATGATGAATGTGATGCCGGCAAGATTGAGCTTGCCATGCGTGAGCCCGGCAATATGGAGTTTACTCCTTTGAGCCCGGCGAATATGTGCCACGATTCATCATTAAACGAAGCTGAACCGATTTCCACGGAAGCCCCCGCTGATACTCACGACCATGCACCCGGTATGGTGGTTAAGGTTTGGCCGCGTTCCGGAATCAATTTGAGTGATAACTGCCCGAGTAATCCCTCCGCTTTCAGCGCCTCGGTTGTGGATAACACATCATCGCCTATTAAGCTTGAAAATATAGCCCGTCATCCTGAACTTAGCCAGACCATCAAATCTGAAGACTCGTATTGTGCGGAGTGGAGCGGGGTTATTTATGTGCCTGAATCCGGCGAGTATACTGTGAGAGTTTCATCTCTAGCTACTAAAGCCTCCTACAGAATGAATCTTTCACTTGATGGTGAAGAACTTCTTTCATGCCCGTGGAGGAGATATCGCCGTGAAAACGTGCGTGTTGGTACAAGACATCTCGAAGCCGGCTTTCATCCCATATCCTTTATGATGATTGCGGATGATGAGTGCGATGCGGGCAAGATTGAGATTGGCCTTCGAAGGGCGGGAAGCTTGGAGTTTACTCCCCTTACTCCGGCAAGCATGTACTACGCTCCTGTTTCAGCCGCCCCGTCCGTTACGGCGACTCCTGCGGTAGCAGGTGAGTATACCTCAGGTATGGTGGTTAAAGTATGGCCCCGCTCCGGGATTGATATGGGGAATAACTGTCCCCGTGATATTGATGGTTTCAGCGCCGCTGCTGTTGATAGTGGTTCCGGTACAATCAGGCTTGAAAATATATCTCGCCATCCTGAGCTTGGTCAGACAACTCGCTCGGAAGGTACATACTGCGTGGAGTGGAGCGGCTATATCTATGTGCCGGAGGATGGTGAATATGCTATTCGTGTGAATACGTTGGCTACCAGAGCTTCGTACAGAATGAGCCTTGCTCTTGACGGTGAGACGCTTTTGTCTTGCCCTTGGCGCAGATACCGCCTCACAAACGTGCGCTCCGGTGCTACATACCTTACCGCTGGTTATCATCCTGTATCACTTCTGTTAATCGCTGATAAACAATGCGATTCCGGTAAGATTGAAATCGGTATTCGACAGGCGAATAGCTTGGAGTTTACCCCGCTTACACCCGCGAATTTCTTTCACCAGTAATTCAGCTGACGCATCCATCTAGAAATCATATCAACTGATATTTTTACCGCCACCATGTGTTGTAAGCATGGTGGCGGTTCTGCATTAAAGAATCCACCCCCTGAGCCAGATGGCGGCAGAGGGGGTGGAGTGAGAATGGTCTGTGAGTCGGGTGTCAGAGTGTGATGCCCAGCTGCTCCGGCAGGGCTATGCGGGGGCGCTCCGTCAGTATCTCGCCACCATGGGGGCCTACAGCTACCATGTGTTCGAAGTGGGCTGCCCATGAGCCGTCCGCCGTTACAGCGGTCCAGTCATCCTCCAGCACCTTCACGCGGAAGCTTCCCAGAGTAATCATCGGTTCGATGGCCAGAATCATACCACGTTTGAGGCGGGGAAGGGCGTATTTGGGACGATAGTTCGGAATCTGAGGTTCTTCATGGAGTTTGCGGCCTACACCGTGTCCCACATAATCACGCACGATACCGAAGCCATATTGCCTCACAAAGTCCTCAATAGCACCGCATACTTCTGCCAGAGAATTGCCCTGCTTGGCTTCCGCAATGCCGCGGAACAGGCATTCCTCCGTCACTGCCAGCAGGCGGCGAGCATCCTCGCTCACATTACCTACGGCCACTGTCATGGCATTGTCGCCGTACCAGCCATCCACAATGGCGCCGGCATCCAGTGAGACGATGTCGCCATCCTGTATCACGCGGGAGCCACCAATGCCGTGTACTATCTCTTCATTCACAGAGATGCACAGCTGCCCGGGGTACCCGCAGTAGCCCAAGAAGGCATTGCCGCATTTTTCCCGTTTGAAGAGTTCTGCTGCGTAATCATCTATCTCCTTGGTGGTGATGCCCGGGCGAATAATGGGCATGAGGTCCATGAGAATGCGGGCCGATACTTCACCGGCTTTGCGCAGTTTGCTGATTTCGTTCGGATTGCGTACGGGGATGCGTTCTGCCATGTTAATCTGGTGTCTGTTTGCAACAGTATAGCATATGGGGGCGAAAATGCAAGCCCTGATGAGGTGTCTCTGTTACACAGTTGTAACACTCCGCCTTCATTTTCTGCTCGATTTGCCCCGGGCATTATGCTAGACTGTGTCCGTAAAAGAAATTTTAACCCGAATTATAAACATATGGCACTACATATTCAAATGAGTGAAGAGGCAGAGGCCCAGCTGCGTAAGGAGGCGCTTAAGAATAAGCTCTCCTCCATTCTGGCCTGTGTGCTCTTCCTTGGCCTGGGCGGCTTGATGCTTTATGTATCAACCGTGCTTATCATGGGTGATACCCCGGTATCCTTCCTGTCCTATACACCTCCTCAGGAAGATGGCCCTCCCACCAACAATCCCACTCCGCGTGAGTTTACCTCCCGTTCCTCCGCTTCTTCTTCCTCCGTGGCTCCCTCCGTTATCGTGGCAACAAGTGCTTCCACGATGGCCATGGCTCCGGTGGAGATTGATATGAGCGATGGTATCTCTCTGGACAGCTCATTTGATATCGGCATGGGCTCTTCCGACCTGGGTGAAGGTCTGGGTGATGGCGGTAGCGGCCTTGGCAGTGGTCAGGCCGGCGGTTCCGCTCTGACCGGTACTTTCTATGATCTGAAGCAGACCGGTGCTCGTAACTCTCGCCGCGTATCTCCTCTCGCTCAGCGTGACGGCAATGGTGTACTGAAGATTAACCGTAATCAGTACTATGAGACGCTTGCCAAGTTCCTTAACAGTGGCTGGAGTACCGCTCATCTGAGCCGTTATTATGAGTCTCCTCAGAAGCTGTACGCTTCCAACTTCTATTTGCCCGTGGCTTTGGCTCGTTACGCTCCCATCGCCTATCAGGTGGGTGACCCCAACAAGCCTGAGGCTCAGTGGGTGTGCCAGCCTTCCGGTTGGTGCGTGGTGTACCGTGGCCGCGTTCGCGCTCCCAAGACCGGTAAGTTCCGCTTCATCGGCATGGGTGACGACTGCATCGCCGTGCGTTTCAATCGCCGTTTAGTGCTGGAGGGTGGCTATCGTCTGATTTCCGCTTTCGATCCTGCTGCTCAGAATGGTGGTCCTAAGTTCCAGCTTTCTACCCCTGCCGGTCGTGAGGCATTCCTTGCGGATGTTCGTAATGGCCGTGACCGCGACCACAAGGGCTATGAGCTCATTAACACGATTCAGGGCCTCGGCGTGTGGGGCCGTGAGCTTGGCGGCCTGATGGCCGGTGCAGAGTTCGAGGTAAAGGAAGGTCAGGTATACCCCATTGAAATTCTGGTGGCGGAAGAAGGTGGTAAGTTCGGTTTCGTGCTGTTCATTGAGGATATCACGAACGGTAGGAACTCCCGCGCTACGCAGTACGATATTTTCCGTACGAACTTCTCTGCACCTTCCGCTGATGAGGTTAATGCTATGCTTCGCGAAGCTAAGTCCAATGACCGCGACAACGTGATTAGCATTCCGTACAACGAAGACTCTCCCATCTGGACAGCAGTTCCGTAAGCTGTTTGTTGATTGCAGATGACACAACAGAAGAGCCGCAGTATTTGCTGCGGCTCTTCTGTTGTATGGTAAGGAGGATGGGGGAATTAATGTTTGCGGGAGACTTATGATTTTTTGCGGTCAGCGTGGGTACCTGTTTGCCCCGCTTCACGCTCGAGTGCTCGCTGTTTCCAGAGGGGGAGTGAGCTTTTTCTGGCTTTGGCCTTTCGCTTACGTTCACGGCGTTCGGCAGCGCGCGCTTGCTCTTCGGCAATCTTTTGCTCTTTTTCCCTCGCGTGCCTTGCTTCTTCTATACGTTTTTGGATACGGGAGGAGTGCTCGCTGCCAGCGGAGGTGATGGTCCATGGGCAGCGGGGATCTGTGCCGGATTCCGTGATAGGCAGGCAGACCATATCCGAGTCTATGAAGCGGATTTGGCGGTAAAGAAGGTCTTTTATTGTGGCCAGCAGACTTTTGGGCGGGAAGAGACCGGTGCGCGCTAGTTCAATCGTGAAGGCCACTCTGATATGCTTGGCTTGCAGGCTCATGCGCGCGATGTCCCTCAGGGAAATGCCTTCAGCCGGTTCTTCTTCCGGTGCGCAGAGGGCAGCCGCACGCAGCAGGAAGAGGCAGTCCCTTACTTTTCGACAAAGCTTTTCTACGAGGTCACGCACTTTGGGGCGGGCATTGAAGCGGTAGTCCTTCACTTCAATGAGCCAGAGCTCCTTCTTGCCGGGATGGTAGAGCACGAAGTCCATCTCCTTGCAGCTGTTGCAGAAGTTCTGGGCATGGTGGGAGTAGAAGGGGGAGCACTCAAAACGGCACACGTAATAGCCCGCTTCAAAGTTGAAGCGGTGAAGCCCTTCTACACAACTGGTACCGGCCTGAAACACGATTATGCCGGCTCTGAGGGTTCGAAGTTCATATTCAGGTAGCGGTCTGCTTGTTCCATTTCGGCTTCCAAGCTGTCGATGTGGTCTATCTCATCCAGCGCATGCCCGGAGGACGTGCGCACGCCGCGCTGATTATCCTGAGGCGGTTGAAGGCCGAAGAAACGGCGGCTGAGTTTTTCGTTAGGTTTTTCGGAAAGCTGGATGACGAGTTCTCTCAGCAGGAAGAGGCTGTGCGTGGTAAGCATTATCTGCACTCCCGCCCGGCAAAGCCCGAGAATGATGCTGACCAGCAGGGGCAGGTGAGAGGTGTTCAGGTTCATTTCCGGCTCATCCCAGAAAAGTGAGGTGCCGCTGCGTACAGTGCCATTGCCGATGAGAAGCCCAAGCGTGCCGATGCGTTTGAATCCCTCTGCCACGAGGTTCAGTTCCAGCGGTTCTTGTCCCGGGCGCTTGAGGTAGAAGCGGCCATTGATGCGTTGAAGCTTGCCGGAGAGTAGTTTCTCAATCTGGAGGATGACGTAGCGCAGGGCCTCGGGCACGGGCGCCGAGGTGGGCTCTTCTTCCAGTGCACGGCAGAGTTCCCAGCTCGCGGAGTCCAGCAGCTCAGGATAACGCTTACCTGCCTGCATGTAGCAGGGGTAGATGGAAAGTACCTCTCGTGGGGAAATAAATACTGCATTTTCGCTGAGAAAGCGCTGCGGTAGTTTCTTTATGTGCAGCCCTTCTTCTTCGTGCTCGGCGGTGAAGTGGAAATCCAGCTCGGCTGAGCCCGGCGGTACTTTCAGCCCTTCCAGCGAGGCGTGCAAGCGGGCTATACCATTGCCGCGGTTTCTTGCTGTGAGGGACGTGAGGTTTTGAGTGCCGAAAACTCGCAGCAAGTCACGCCTCAGCCGCTTTTCTTCAGCCCACACCTCGGGGAGCTCGCGCCGAGTGCCACCGCAGCCCCACTTTGTGATGGCGTAACACAGCTTCATGAGATGGCTTTTCCCGGAATCGTTGCCGCCCACGATGATGTTCACCCCTGGCACGAAGTGAAATGCTTCGCGCTGCGGGAACACTGTCACACCCTCCACTGCCAGCTTTCTTATCATACCTGACATTCTACCTTATTCGGTAGGCAATAGCAATGAAGAAATGCAGTCTGTGGCGGTTTTTCTGTGTAACGTATTGCCTCAAATATAGCCTTGCCTTTGGTCTATTATACGCTAAAGTTTTTGAGGCAATACGAGTAAACCGGACAGATATAGAACTCTGCTCGTATTAGTTCTGGAGCCGCTTAGCTATGTTGAGGCGGTTGTATCAAACGGCACTCGCCATGACTGAGGTAATAGTACGGCCGACCATTGATGGCCTGTATACTCTGCATCATTTCTAAGAAGTCCTCCTCGGGCATATTGGTCAGGTTTACAAGCGGGCACCCCATTCGCAAGTATTCCACCTCATCTGTGATGATACCCTTGCGGCATGCGTAGCGATAAATGGCTGAGCCGGGGAACGGCACGAGCATATCAACGGTGATGAGCGGACGTTTTTGGACTTCAGAGTAGCTGTCCTGCTGTTTATACCATGCCAGTGAGCGTTGGTAGGACTCTTGTGTCTCAGCCTTATCTCCAAAAATAAGTCCGGTTCGGATAGGTACACCACTTAGTGCGGCTTCCTTCAGAGCCCGGCGCGATTGTTCTGAGGTGACTCTCTTATTCATGCTTTGCAGCACGGTGTCATCCATGCTTTCAGTCCCGAGGAACACAGCGAAGCACCCGGCTGTTGCTAAATCTTTCAGTACTGGTTCGCTTACGTTATCCACCCGCAGCTGAATGCTCCAGTACAGGTTATACGAGGTGATGCGGCGGCAGAACTCTCGTATACGTTCCGGGCGTGAGGCGAAGAGTTCCTCTCGCATGGCGATATGGTTAATCCCCGGGTAGTGGGCTAGTAGGTAATCAATTTCTGAAAATATGGAATCAAGGCTGCGCTCTCTGTATGTACGCCCTGAAGGGTGAAAGCAGAAGCTGCACATATATGGGCAGGAGCGGCTCCCCACGATGTTCACTGGTGAAAGAGGCTCCCCTTTATTTCCGTAGCCTAGATTGTTTGTATCCAGATAGTGAGCAAATTCAAAACCTTCATAGTCCGGTAAAGGCAGGCCGTCCAGATTCGGAACATCTCTACGGCGAGCCGTTTGTACCCAGTTTTCGTTTTGCTGGTATACAATACCCGCTACATCTTTCAGCGGTTTCTTGGTTTCCAGCGCCTCCACCAGCTCAACGATGGTCTCGTCTCCTTCGCCTATGAGGCCAATATCTGCATATTCCAAAGCCTGCATGGCAATCTCGGGGGTGGCTGTAATAATTCCTCCACCTACTATTGTGGTAATCTCCGGGTGGTGCCGCTTTACATGTCGTAGCACGGCATAGATGTCACCAAACTCGCCGGATAGGCCACCTACAGCAACAATGGTGCAACCTGTCTCTTTAATTTTATTTGAAAGAGCTGTACCTACATCTCCGGTCTCGTGGTTAAGGTTTAAGCAGCATACATCCAGCCCTGCGGCTTTAGCAGCAGCTGATACATATAAAATACCCAGTGGCATCACATAGCGTCCACGCGGGTACATGGAATAAGCCGGTATAACGAATAATATGCGTTGAGAGTGTAGAGCCAGATTCATATTATTTGGTAGTGGTGAACTTGAGTAATGTTTTGATAAGCAGGGGAATGCCGCAATTTCGCAGGGAGTCATCGCGTATTTGCAGTAAGTTGACCGAGTGGCGAGGCCAGGGAAACTCTGCCTGGGCTAGAATTGTTCCGGCATCCGCTTTAGGCGAAAGCATGTGAACCGTATAGCCCCCGGTCGTCGGGTTGGCTTGCAATTGTTCTTGCCAAGGGTTTAAGCCGGGATAAGCGGGTAAAAGGCTGGGGTGAAGGTTTACACCGGGGCATTGTTCCAAGATTGCTTGTGGGATGATGTGCTGAAATCCGTGCACCACAAGTAGCTGTGCATTTACGTCGTGCAGAAAATCCGCCAGTTTGTGACTATGCTCCGGAAGGTACTCGAACAATGGAATCTTTGCTGTTGTATGTTGGCGTATAGCGTTGATTGAGTCTAGTGTTTGTGCTGGGTGCACAAGCCCCACCAAGCTCAGCCCAGCAGTGTTGACCAGTGCTGGTAAAACTGGGCTGAGTCGGTTGGTGCAGAGAACACACCTGAGCTCAGATGGAGCTTCGCACATAATCCTCGAAAGATTGCTCCGGATTGGCATGGCTGAACTGCTTTCGCATGTTCCGAAGCATTTCCCACACCAGACAGCGCTTTGTGAAATGGCAAGATACTTCGTAACATTCCGCTGGATACGTCTGTCGGAACAGGCTGCAATCTCCACCACAGTTCCAGCGGGCATAGCAGGTTACGCATTCGGGTTGCTCAAATATGTTGCGTTTGTTGATGAACTCGAACATCTCTTGCTTAAAGCTCAGCGGTTCATCACCGGGAGTGTCTGCATGGCCATATATAAAACGATCATACAAGGGTTCCGTTGAGGCCGCGACTCGTGCGCAGTGGGAAATAGAACCTTCCGCTGTAACAACTGCCTTGCACATGCATTTGGCTTTCCGCCTGTACTTCAGCTGAGAGAATGCATTGCTGACGAGCATAATGCCTAAGGCTTCTGCTTGTTCTACCGCCTTTGTGTATGTGTTGAAAAATAAGTCGAAATAGGCGCTTAACTTTTCTGAACTGCCATACCACTCTGGGGAATGCACCGGTTCTACTACCAGGGACTTTATGAAGGGGAATTGCTCCGCCAACATGTTCAACATCGCCGGTAAATGTGGCAGCGCATCTTCAGTAAGCGGAGAGCGTATGCCGAATGGGCAGCCCAGTTCGTGCATGCGGTGCAGATTGGTGCTTACTTTATCCCATGAACCTCGTTCTCTATTTTGCAACTCGGGCAAGACCTCAAACGAAACAACAATTTCAATTTTCTTATCACGGATATATTCGATGACTTCATCTGTGAGCAGGCTGCCATTGGTGACTAACCCGAGTGTGTAGGGGCGCCCGCTTTCTTGGTGTTTCTGCTCTATGTAGTTTACAACACGGCGTATTTCCGGGAAGCTGATAAGTGGTTCACCACCGCCGGAAAAGCTGAATCTTACAGGTAATTTATCCTTTTTATCCGGTGCGAAAATGAAATCGACCGTTTTTTTCCAAGCTGCTTCGGGCATGCGCTTGTTGGAGCGTCCTGCTGCTGAGTAACAATATGAGCAGTGGAAATTGCAGATGTTGTTGAGCAGTAAATCAACTTCCCATATGTCGTCTGTCGTCGGCGGGGTGGGGAGCAAGGGCAGCATTGGCAGTGATTTCAATGCCGTGGTGAAATCTGTATTGGCGGTTGATGGCTCCTGCAACTTGCCGGCTTCTTTTGCATCCACCAGAGTGTAGGCCCCGTGCAGGGGTGCATAGGCAATCTGTACGGCCTTGCTATCGAGCTCGAAGAGCTCACCTACCGGTATCAAATAAAGCTCCGGTTGATTGTCTGTTACATTTTTCATATTACTTGCCGAATAGTTTTTTTACAATGTCATCAAGCGAATCTCCTGTTGTTGTGCGGTTATGCTCCGCTCGTAATTTGTTTGCCAGTGTGTGCAACATCATGCGGCGGCTCAGGTTGCAATACTCATCAAAAACGTCAGGTGGTAACGTGCGGCGCTTGTAGGCACAGCCTCCACCACATATCCAGCGTGCCCAGCAGCTGTCGCACTTGTCGCGGCAGAAACCGGGATGTGGCGGTCGAATGCGTCTAAATGCCTCTTCATCAAAGGTGATTTCGTTATTTTCATTCACCTTGCCGAATATAAACTCATTGTACCCGGCTTCTTTCGGGCTGCTTATAGCCTCGCAAGCGGAGAATGTGCCCTGTGGGGTTAGTACAATTTGACCGGCGCAATAATGGGTTCTTACCTGGTCTGTATTTTTGCTGTTGGCGTTTAACAACTCAATGCCGTACTCCCTGCATAATTTTTCAGCTTCGAGGTAATTGTCGTAATAACGATTATAAAACTGAGCTGCGGAAGCGCTATCCGGCAGCGTTTCATTGTCCACCACCGGCTCTAACCCCAGTTTCGGGAGGGAGGGGTAGCGTTCATGCGCGCATTGCACTACCTCTACCATGCGGTCTACATTCTCGGTCGTGATGACAGAATGCAGTCCTAATGCAATTCCCGCGTCCAAGGCCGCGCATACGTTGTTATGCACTAAGTCATAGTGTCCGCGTTGGAGGTTTTGTATATCCTCCAGCACCTCAAAAGATACCTGCAGAGAGATGTTGTTTTCTCGGATAAACTCTATCTTGTCTGCAGTAAGCAGGGATCCATTCGTGCTGGCTGAAAACACGACCTCAGCCCCAAGCTCTTTACTAATTGCTTGTATCTTCTGAATGCTGTCCTTCATTACATCCCAAGAAAGAAGAGGTTCTCCGCCGCCGAGGAATAGGATGCGACAACTCTGCTTTTTCTGAGCGCAGTTCTTTAACGTCCAAGTTGCCAGTGCTATAATTTGTTCTGAGCGGAGCTCGGCCCCGGATCTTCCGCCCGCTGAGTAACAGTATGTGCAATTGAAATTGCAACGGTGGTTCGGAAGTATTGTCAAATTCTGGCAATCTTCCGGCTCAATGGCATAGTTGAGCCATTTTTGAAGGCTTTCTTCTGCAAAAAGAACGCTCAACGGCTCTTTTTCGGGAGTTACGTCAATTCCGGCTTCCAGCAGTGACCGCAGCTTTTTCTGCATGGCCGGTACCTCATTACCTTTTACCAAGAAGGAGCGCCCGGCTAATGGCGCATATACTAGCTGCACCGCTTTATCGTCCGACACGCCGAACTCATGTCCGGCAGGAATAAAAAATATCCCTTTTCCTTCTAGTGCTTTTATGTCTTCTTGTGTTGTTATCATTAAATGAAGAGATTAGGCTTATTATTGATAATTGCAAATACAGCCAATAGTTCCTCCATAGCCGGATACATCACAGCAACCGGCGTCTGCCTGAACAGTGTTAACAATTACGATGGGGGGAAGCATTTTCCTGTGTTGTGGGTTAACGGATGAATATTGTGCAAAAATTACGATTTAGCGTAAACGTATGTTACATACCATTCCGGTATCACGCTGTCAAGCTTATCGTGGGTATGTATCTTACCTGATTATTATGGTGGGAAGAGTTCCTGTGTGCTATCATAGTCAAAAAGCAGCGGGGTTGCTGCTAACAACCCCGCCGGAAGAATTTTTCCTGTAAATTATTGATAATTGCAGGAGCATCTGGCACCACCGCCATAGCCGAATACATCGCAGCAACCTGCGTCAGCCTGGGATGAACCAACGGTTACGATGGGAGTAAGCATAATTGTTAAGTTGTTTGTGTTATAACGCTAATGTGACTCATCGGAGATAGTAATCACCGAACGATGCAATATAGTAACCGTTAAGGTTGAAAATAGTCAAGCGTTTTTTTTGTCTTTCTATGCAAATGTTGCTGTGAGAATTGCCACAAAAATACAGTCGCGGAACCGATTAAAGTGTGAGTTAATTGCACGATTAATGGAACTTACTTGGCGGGGACTGAGGAGAGGTGTGGCTTATTTAGTGTTCTGCCGCTCTCAGGAGTTGCCGTATATCTTCGTTCTTTGCAATGGTGAGAGGTGTTCTTCCTAGATTGTCAGTCTTGTAAATGTTTATTCCTAAGGCGGTTAGTAATAGCTTTACGCATTCTGTGTGCCCTTCTGAAGCTGCACAGTAGAGGGGCGTCCTGCCATTGACGTTGACTTGGTTGACATCAATACCCGGTGCATTCAGCAGGGCTCGCACACATTCCGTGTGTCCTTTTTCTGCCGCAGCGTTAAGAGGCGTCCAGCCATAGTCCGTTTGTTTGTTGATATCAATGCCGGGAGTTGTGAGCAATGCTTTCACGCATTCAGTATGGCCGGACCAAGCCGCAATAAAGAGGGGTGACCAGTCGTGCTTTATGGCTCTGTTGACATCAATGCCGGGAGCGTTGATTAGATGCTTCACACATTCCGGGTGTCCCTTTGAAGCTGCCCAGAAGAGGGGTGTCCATCCATAGGCGTTGGTCAGATTGACATCAATGCCCGGGGCTTTCAGTAGGGCACGCACGCATTCCGGGTGTCCTTTTTTCGCCGCAGCGTTAAGAGGCGTCCAGCCATAGTCTGTTTGTTTGTTGGCATCAATGCCGGGAGCTGAGAGCAATGCTTTCACGCATTCCGTGTGGCCGGACCAAGCCGCAATAAAGAGGGGCGACCAGTCGTGTTTTATGGACCTGTTGACATCAATGTTGGGAGCGTTGATGAGGTGCTTTACACACTCGGTGTGACCTGCTGAAGCGGCCCGGTAGAGAGGAGCCCATCCATTGGCGTTAGTCTGATTGACATCAATGCCGGGAGCGTTGATGAGGTGCTTTACACACTCGGTGTGTCCTTCTGAAGCCGCCCAGTAGAGGGGTGTCCATCCATTGGCGTTGGCTAAGTTGACATCAATGCCGGGAGCTGAGAGCAATGCTTTCACGCATTCCGTGTGCCCTTTTTCCGCCGCACCATTAAGAGGTGTCCAGCCGTAGTCTGTTTGTTTGTTGACATCAATGCCGGGCGCTGTGAGCAATAGTTTTACGCACTCGGTGTGGCCGGAACAAGCTGCAATAAAGAGGGGTGACCAGCCGTGCTTTGCAGTTTTGTTGACATCAATTCCGGGAGCAGTAAGCAGGTGTTTTATGCATTTGCTGTGTCCGGCCGCGGCTGCTCGGTATAGCGGAGGGGGGCCTTCTTCGCCTGTTGTATTGACATCTGCCCCGGCCTTGATAAGTATGCTCACGGTTTCACTATGACCTTTTTCGGCGGCTTTTAATAACTTACGGTTGCAATCGGCAGGTAATGAGCTCGCTCGCCGCGGTTTAGTTTTCGCTTTCTGTCTGCGTTGTGTGTGATTGAGGGCGGAGAGCCACTCGCGGGCGCTTTGCCAGCGTTCGGTGGGGTTCAGCGCAAAGCCCTTGTCAATGCTGCTGAGCAGAGTCCGTGAGAATCGCCCGTGCAGCTCAGTACGGGAGGCGAGCTGGGCTGTATCCGGGGCTGCATACATGCGGTCTCTGAAGTCCGGCGGAATCTGCTGGGTTATCAGGAAGTAGCAAGTGGCAGCTACGGCGTAGATGTCAGTCCATGGGCCAGGGGTGGAGTTGGCTGACATTTGCTCCGGTGGTGAAAAACCGAATGTTCCTACCATGGTGGGAATATGGCTGGCGATGATTCGACGTGCCGCCCCGAAGTCTATGAGGATGGGGGAACCCTCGGGAGTCATCAGAATGTTGTCAGGCTTGATATCCCGGTGCAGCAGGTTCTGCTTGTGTAGGTACTCGAGGGCTTCCAGCAGTTTAACCAGAACTGCTAGCAGCCATTCTTCCGTAATACTGTCGGCCGACGGAGCGCATTTATGCAGAGGCGTGCCATTGATGTGAGGCATCACATAATAAGCAGTGCCCAGAGCTTTGAAGGCGCTTAGTACGGGGACGATGTGGGGATGAGACAGCTTTGTGAGCAATCTTGCCTCATCTATGAAAGATTTTAGCGCCCAGTCGTATCCGCTCTTATTGTCCGCACCATCAGGTGCTACATGGTTGTTGGTCGTATTGCGAAGGGCGAACAGAGCAGGAAAGTTCTCCTTGATAACAACGCAGCGATCTGTCACATCTTCCACCGCTTGGTAGGTGATCCCGAAACCTCCTTTCCCGAGCAAATGGGTGATAGTGTAATCTCGCAGCACAAAGCCGATGGGGAGAGCTGAGGATTGTATTTGCATTGTTTGTAAAAACTGACGTTGTTTGGAGCCCTGTTGCCACTTACATGCTATCATGTTTGTGTTATGATGGGAAGCCTAAAGTGAGGCTTTTGCAGGGCAAACGCATTGGTGAATATGACACTTCATCATGTCATAAAATTCATATTATATATCAATAATATTGAACTGATATAATATGACATTATTTAATTGTGTTATGATTGTATATGTGATATATTAAGCTTCCTTTTCCGATTATTGTATAGTATAATATGCGCATGTATAATCTTATTAAACACATGTCGCAAGTAAGTGATTTCAGGGACGGTTTTAACCTTAAACATAAGCTTGTTGATATATTAACTATTGCT
>JAFWZG010000028.1 GCA_017517385.1 Akkermansia sp. | reverse complement strand
CTCATCGTCGCTGCCCTCAATGGCCATACGGAATGTGTACGCCTTCTACTCGCAGCACCGGGGATTAATATCAATCAAGTAGGTCAGCACGGCGACACTCCCCTCATCTGCGCTGCCGACAAGGGCCATACGGAATGTGTACGCCTTCTACTCGCAGCACCGGGGATTGATATAAACAAGGCAAGTAGCAACGGCGCCACTCCCCTCATCTTCGCTGTCAGCAAGGGCCATACGGAATGTGTACGACTTCTACTCGCAGCACCGGGAATTAATATCAATCAAGCAGCTCAGGACGGCGTCACTCCCCTCATCGTCGCTGCCCTCAATGGCCATACGGAATGCGTACGCCTTCTACTCGCAGCACCGGGGATTAATATCAATCAAGCAGATCAGTACGGCGTCACTCCCCTCAGCTGCGCTGCCGCCGAGGGCCATACGGAATACGTGCGCCTCCTGCTCGCAGTGCCGGGAATTAACGTCAACATGGCAGATGAAAACGGCGACACTCCCCTCAGCTTGGCTGCCGCCAAGGGCCATACGGAATGTGCACGCCTTCTACTCGCAGCACCGGGGATTAATATAAACAAGGCAAGTAGCAACGGCACCACTCCCCTCTCCGCGGCTACCGCCAAGGGCCATACGGAATGCGCAGAGCTCATCCGCGCAGCCGGTGGTAGAAGATAAGCCGGTTACATATTCCCTCACCAGCTCGCAGGTGCTCGCTTTTCCGCGGGCGTCAGCGAGCTGAACGCTTTATTTAACACTGATTTTTTCATTTTCTGCGGTTCTGTTTAAATAAAACTGCTAGAATATGCGTCCATATTATCAAGCATCATTACCTGAAGTATCACTCAGACCGCTCTCAAACGCCTCAACCCATATTCACAAAATCATGACTCATACACAAGCACAGGAAGAACTTGCCCGCCTTGGAATTCCCCCGGATGCGTATGACGATACCCTCGGCGCGGCTGCTATGGAAGGAGATGCACACATGATTATCCTCCTCCTTGCCGCCGGGGTAGATGTCAACACGGCTAACGAATTCGGCACCACCCCTATCCATCTCGCTGCTGAAAACGGCCACACCGAATGCGTGCGCCTTCTGCTCAACGCACCGGGGATTGACGCCAACAAACCGAATTCATGCAGTTTAACTCCTCTCAGCGAGGCTATCTTCAATGGCCGTACGGAATGCGCAGAGCTCATCCGCGCAGCATGTGGTACAAGCCCGGAGAAAGATAACTCCTCGCTCCATGCAGTCGCTCGTGATGGCGATGCAGAAAAAGTTCGGCTTCTTCTTGCTGCAGGGGCAGACGCCAACATGGCAGATGAGAACGGCAGAACTCCCCTCCATTTTGCGGCAAATCTCGGCCATGTGGAGTGTCTCAAACTTCTGCTCGCCGCTCCCGGAATTAATGTCAACAAGGCGGATCATGACAACAGCACACCCCTCTTCTATGCTGCTTACAGAGGCCATACAGAATGCGTGCGACTCCTACTCGCCGCACCGGGAATTGACGCTGACAGGGAGTGCCAAGTGGGCGCCACTTCCCTCTTCTGCGCTGCCGTCAAGGGACATACCGAATGCTTGAGCCTCCTGCTCCAGGCACCGGGGATTGACGTTAACAAGGCGGATGATGACAGCAACACTCCCCTCTTCTATGCTGCCTACAGGGGCCATACAGAATGTGTGCGCCTTCTGCTCGCCGCACCGGGAATTGACGTCAATAAGGAGTGTCGACTCGGCTCCACACCCCTCATCTGCGCGGCCGGCAATGGCCATACCGAATGCGTAAAACTTCTGCTCGCCGCTCCGGGAATTGACGTCAACCATACGGGTGTGAACGTCATCACACCCCTCATCTGCGCTGCCAACAATGGCCATACGGAATGCGTGCGCCTCCTGCTCACTGTACCCGAAATTGATGTCAACCATACGGATGAGAACGGCATCACTCCCCTCATCTGCGCTGCCGCCATGGGCCATACGGAATGCGTGCGCCTCCTACTCACTGTACCCGGGATTGATGTCAACAAGAGTGACACGTACAGCGTCACTCCCCTTGCCTATGCCGAAACAAATAACCACACCGAATGCGCGGAGCTCATCCGCGCGGCGGGTGGTAGATAAGCCTATTATGTATTCCCCCTTCAGCTCGTTGGTGCGCGTATTACTTCGGACGTCAGCGGGCTGAATTCTTTTTCACTTTCTGCGGTTCTATTTAAACAAAACAGCTAGAATCTGCGTCTACGTTACCGAGCAGCAGCGCTTTCATCTATCAAAATCTGGTATTTGGTATTTATCTGCTTTTCTGTTCACTTTATATCTGGTACAATTCTCCGCAATGAACGATACTCCTAAAGCTGCTTCCTTTTCCCCTGCTCTGCCAGTAGGCATTAAGCTAGGTAATTACGCAATCCGCAAAGTTATCGGCAGCGGAGGCTTCGGCATTACCTACCTCGCTCAGGAAGATATTACGGATAAACTCGTGGTCATAAAAGAGAATTATCCTGCTGAAGTTTCCTTCCGGGACATGAATTCTCTAACGGTAGGCCCGGCTGGAGAATCCAGAAAAGAAGCTTACGAGTGGGCTCACAAACGCTTTCTGGATGAAGCTAAACTTCTCTCGCGCCTCAGCCACCCGAACATTGTACCCATCCTGACTGCCTTCACGGCCCTCGGCACTGCCTACTACGTGATGCCCCATGTGGAAGGCACGGAGCTGCATAAGGCTGCGCCAGCTCCGCGTAGCATCACCGCTGAATGGCTGCTACCCGTTCTGGAGAAAATTCTCAGCGCGTTGGGTTACCTTCACGCGCAAGGGCTCATCCACCGCGATATCAAGCCAAACAACATCCTGTTAAACGCCGCCGACGAGCCTATCCTCATTGATTTTGGCACCGCGCGAGCTGTAGAGAGCACTCACTCTCACACCCACATCGGCACTCCCGGCTTCATGCCCTTTGAACAATTCTCGCCCAAGGGCAAACGCGGCCCGTGGACAGATTTTTACGCCCTAGGCGCCACTTGTTACTGCCTTATCACGGGAAAGGTTCCCCCGGATTCCGTAGCCCGCATGGAAGAGGATGAATATCTCCCCCTGACCGACAATCCTTCGCTAGCCGGGCGCTTCCCGGAGCGCGTGCTCAGCAGTGTAGACAAAGCCTTGCGCATGAACCGCCGCGAACGCTGGCAATCCGCTCAGGAATGGCTGGACGCACTCCAAACACAGCCGAACGTGACAAGTATCACAATCGAGACTGTCCCCCTGGATGTGCCCGTTAAACAAATTCAGCCCAGAATAATCCAGACCATCCCAACTCACGATCAAGCAGTGAAAGAGCTTGAACGCCTCGGTATTGAAGCTGATGCATATAACAAATCCCTTATCTCAGCTGCTGAAACAGGTGAGGTACACATGATTGCACTCCTAATTGCAGCCGGTGCGGATGTCAACATAACTGACAATTCTGACAGCACGCCTCTCCTTCTCGCAGCTGAAGAAGGCCATATAGAATGCGTGCAGCTCCTGCTCTCCGCACCGGGAATTGACGTCAACATGGCGAATCAATATGGTAAAACTCCTCTCTTCCGTGCTGCCGAAATAGGCTATACGGAATGTGTGCGCCTTCTGCTCGCTGCACCGGGAATCGACATCAATAAGCCGAATGAGTACGATTTCACTCCTCTCAGCGAGGCTATCTTCAATGGCCATACGGAATGCGCCAACCTCATCCGCGCTGCATGTGACATTAGCCCGCTGAAAGCCAACTCCTCGCTATATGCAGCCGCTTGTGCCGGAAACGCTGAAATAGTTCGGCTTCTGCTGGCTTCTGGGGCTGATGTCAACATGGCAGATGAGAATGGCAGAACACCCCTCCATTTCGCCGCGAATCTCGGCCACATGGAGTGTCTCAAACTTCTGCTCGCTTCCCCCGGAGTTAATGTCAACGTAAAGGATAATGGCAACGATACTCCCCTCATCTGTGCCGCCTTCAATGGCCATGCCGAATGCGTGCGCCACCTGCTCGCGGCACCGGGAATTGACGTTAACATGGAGAATGATCACGCCAACTCTCCTCTCATTATAGCTACTAGGAAAGGTGATGAAGAATGCGTGCGTCACCTGCTCGCCGCACCCGGAATTAACGTCAACCTGGAAAATCAGAGCGGCTACACTCCCCTTATTTTAGCAGCCGGTATAGGCCATACAGAATGTGTGCGCCTCCTGCTCTCAGCACCCGGAATTGACGTCAACCTGGAGAATCAGGTGAGCTACACTGCACTTCTCTGTGCTGCCGCTAATGGCCATACAGAATGCGTACAACTCTTGCTCGACACACCGGAGATTGACGTCAATCTGGCAAATGATGAGGGCTCCACTCCCCTTTGCTTGGCTGCCTTTGAAGGCCGCACAGAATGCGTGCGCCTCCTGCTTGCAGCACCGGAAACTGACGCCAACATGGCAAATGACGCAGGCTTCACTCCCCTCATCTGGGCTGCCTCCAATGGCCATACAGAATGCGTGCGCCTCCTGCTCAACACACCGGGAATTGACGTCAATCTGGCGAATAATGAAGGCTCCACTCCCCTTTGCTTGGCTGCCTTTGAAGGCCGTACAGAATGCGTGCGCCTCCTGCTTGCAGCACCGGAAACTGACGCCAACATAGCGGATAATGACGGCTTCACTCCCCTCTGCTCGGCTGCTGCCAACAATCATATAGAATGCGTACGCCTCCTGCTCTCTGCGAAGGAAATAGATGTCAATCAGGCTAATCGGCATGGCTTCACTCCCCTCATCTGGGCTGCCGCCAATGGCCATACGGAATGCGTGAGCCTCCTGCTTGCAGCACCCGGGATTGATGTTAACATGGAAGATGATAGCGGCGATACCCCCCTCAGCTTGGCTGCGTACTTTGGCCGTACAGAATGCGTGCGCCTCTTGCTCGCTAACCCCAAAATTTACGTCAACAAGATAAATGATGACGGCAAAACGCCTCTCTTCTGCGCTGAAGAAAATAATCACACCGAATGCGCACGCCTCATCCTCGCAGCAGGAGGAATATAAAACGATTACAAAATCTTCCCCTTCAGCTCGCCGCTGCTCGCTTTTCTTCGGGCATCCGCGAGCTGAGCTCTTATTTAACTCAGCTTTTTCATTTTCTGCAGTTTCCCTTAAACAAAACTGCTAGCATATATGTCCATATAATGTGCCAACATTGTTTTCATCTATCAGAATCTGATATTTTCATACTTTACCTCGCACTTTTTATTTAGTATAATTCCCACAATCCGTAAAATATTCTCCCCACCATGCACAATACTTCTTCTCCCGCCCATGAAACCTCACCGAATGAAGAAACTAAGCCTGATGCCGCACAGCTATTAGCAGAAAAATACATAAAATCTGCCGAGAAGGAGACCAGAATCTGGATCATCATTATCATTCTTCTCCTTGCGGCTCTGAGCTGTGGTGGATACTTCTACTATAAACACCGTAGCAATCCGCTCTATTCAGCAGTTTTTCATGAAGACGCGGAAAAAGTACGCCTTCTCTTGGATTCCGGAGCTGATGTCAATAAGGTGGATAAAAGCGGCAATTCTCCTCTCATTGTAGCTATACTCAAAGGTAATGTAGAATGCGGACGCCTCCTGCTCGCTGTACCGGAAATCGATATCAATCTAGCAAATAAGAACGGCGAAACTCCTCTCTACTGGGCTGTCTACATGGGCAATACAAGTTTCGTTCGCCTTCTGCTCGCCGAGCCCGGAATTAACGTCAACCAGTCGGATAAGGACGGCGAAACTCCCCTCTACTGGGCTGCCTACAAAGGCAATGAAAATAACGTTCGCCTTCTGCTCGCCATGCCCGGAATTATTGTAAACACGGCTAATAAGAACGGCGAAACTCCCCTCTATTGGGCTGCACAAAGAGGCCATACAGAATGCGTGCGCCTTCTACTCGCTGTACCGGGAATTAATGTCAACAGAGCGAATATGGACGGCGAAACTCCCCTCTATTGGGCTGCACAAAGAGGCCATACAGAATGCGTGCGTCTTCTACTCGCTGTACCGGGAATTTATGTCAACAGTGTGAATAAGGACGGCATCACCCCCCTTCAGGCAGCTGAGCAATGCGAACACACCGAATGCGCAGAGCTCATCCGCGCGGCAGGTGGAATATAAACCGATTATCAATTCACTCCACTCAGCTCGCGGGTGCTCGCTTTTCATCTGGTATAATTCCCCGCAATCCGTAAGATATTCTCTCCGCAATGAACGATACTCCTAAAGCTGCTTCCTTTTCCCCTGCTCTGCCAGTAGGCATTAAGCTAGGTAAGTACACAATCCGCAAGGTTATCGGGAATGGTGGATTCGGTATCACCTACCTCGCTCAGGAAGATATTACGGATAAACTCGTGGTCATAAAGGAGAATTATCCTGCTGAAGTTTCCTTCCGGGACATGAATTCTCTAACGGTAGGCCCGGCTGGAGAATCCAGAAAAGAAGCATATGACTGGGCTCTCAAGCGCTTTCTGGATGAAGCTAAAACACTCTCTCGCCTCGACCACCCGAATATTGTACCCATCCTGACTGCCTTCACGGCCCTCGGCACTGCTTACTATGTGATGCCCCATGTGGAAGGTACGGAGCTGCATAAGGCTGCGCCAGCCCCGGGTGGCATCACCGCTGAATGGCTGCTACCCGTGCTGGAGAAAATGCTTAGTGCACTGGGTTACCTTCACGCACAAGGGCTCATCCACCGCGATATCAAGCCAAACAACATCCTGTTGAACACCGCCGGCGAGCCTATCCTCATTGATTTTGGCACCGCGCGAGCTGTAGAGAGCACTCACTCTCACACCCACATCGGCACTCCCGGCTTCATGCCGTTCGAACAATTCTCGGCCAAGGGCAAACGCGGCCCATGGACTGATTTTTATGCCTTGGGTGCCACTTGTTACCGCCTCATCACCGGAGCAATTCCCCCGCATTCCGTAGACCGCATGGAAGAGGATGAATATATCCCCCTGACCGACAATCCTTCGCTAGCCGAGCGTTTCCCGGAGTGTGTGCTCAGCAGTATAGACAAAGCCTTGCGCATGAACCGCCGCGAGCGCTGGCAAACAGCTCAGGAATGGCTGGAGGCACTGAAAATAGCCCACTCCATCCTAACTCGTACACAAGCTCAGAAAGAACTTGCGCGCCTCGGCATTACCCCGGATGCATATATTGATACGCTTTTCTCAGCTGCTGAAAAAGGAGAGGCAGATATCCTTTCCCTTCTGATTACAGCCGGAGCTGATGTGAACAAAACGGATAGTAACAATCGTACTCCCCTCATCCTAACTGTCGGTAATGGATACACGGAATGCGTGCGCCTTCTGCTCAACACACCGGGGATTGACGTCAATTATGCGTTTTATCATGGCTTCACTGCACTCTGCTTGGCTGCCTACAAAGAGGATCCGGAGTGTATAAGCCTTCTACTCTCTACCCCGGGGATTGACGTCAATCAAGCGAATGATGAGGGCAACACACCCCTCAGCTTGGCTGCCATGGCAGGCAAAACTGAGAGTATACGCCTCCTGCTCTCTGCCCAAGGAATCGATGTCAACATGGTAAATAAGAACGGTTACGCTCCCCTCAGCTGGGCTGCCTATGAAGGCCATACAGAATGTGTGCGCCTCCTACTCGATACACCGGAAATTGACATCAACATAGCAAATATTAAAGATTGCACCCCCCTCAGCTTGGCTGCCATGGCAGGCAAAACTGAGTGTGTACGCCTTCTACTCGCTGCCCCGGGAATTAAGGTCAACCTGGAGAATTTGCATGGCTACTCTCCACTCTGTACAGCTGCCTTTGAAGGTCATACAGAATGCGTACGCCTTCTGCTTGCAGAGCCAGAGATAAACGTTAATCAGGCGGATGAGGACGGTAACACTCCCCTCTATTGGGCCGAAAAAAGAAATCACACCGAATGCGCAGCCCTCATCCGCGCGGCTGGCGGAATCCCGGAAAGTGCAGCTATTAAACTCAAGCAAATGGGCATTAGCCCGGAGCAATATAACTCCTCACTCCATACAGCGGCGCAAGATGGAGACGCAGAAAAAGTTCGGCTGCTTATAGCTGCTGGGGCGAACGTCAACACGAAGGACAAAGAAGGTTCTACTCCACTCCTGCGTGCTGCTGAAAAAGGCCATGCGAAATGCATACGCTTCCTACTCGCCGCTCCGGGGATTGATGTCAACAAGACAAATCCGTACGGCAAAACTCCCCTCTTCGCTGCTGTCGCTAATGGCCATACAGAATGCGTACACGCACTGCTTGCCACGCCAGGAATTGACGTCAACAAGATAAATCCACACGGCAAAACTCCCCTCTGCTTAGCTGCAGATAATGGCCATGCAGAATGTATGAGCCTCCTGCTCGCCACGCCGGGAATTGATGTCAACACGGTGGATAAGGATGGCAAAACGCCCCTCATCCGGGCCGTCAATAATAATCAGACGGAATGCGTACGCCTGCTGCTTGCCGTGCCGGGGATTCATGTCAACACGGTGGATAAAGATGGCAAAACGCCCCTCATCCGGGCCGTTGATAATAATCAGGCGGAATGCGTACGCCTGCTGCTTGCCGCGCCGGGAATTAACGTTAACACGGCGGATAAAGATGGCAGAACGCCCATCTACCGGGCTGTCCTCAAGAACCACACGGAATGCGTACGCCTCCTGCTCGCCTCTCCCGGAATTGACGTCAACAAAGCGAATAATGGTGGTTACACTCCCCTCTGCTTGGCTGCTACAGGCAATACAAAATGCATGAACCTCTTGCTCACCGCTCCCGGAATTGACATCAACAAGGCAACACCGGAGGGCCAAACTCCCCTCTACTGGGCTGCCATGGCAGGCGAGACGGAGTGTGTACACCTCCTGCTCACCACACCAGGGATTGACGCTAACAAAGCGGATGATAGCGGCTACACTCCCCTCTTCTGGGCTGCCGACAAGGGCCATACGGAATGTGTACGCCTTCTGCTTGGCGTTCCGGGGATTAATGTCAATCAGGAAAATAAATACGGCGACACTCCCCTCTTCGCTGCTATTGAAGAAGGCCACACGGAATGCGTACGCCTTCTGCTCGCCGCACCAAAGATTGCAATCAACAAGAAAAATAAAGACGACAAAACTCCCCTCTGCTATGCCGAAGAAAAGAATCGCACCGAATGCGCACGCCTCATCCGCGCAGCCGGTGGAAATAAAGGCAAATGGTGGAACTTGTTCTAATAAATTCCCTTTCAGCTCGCCGCTGCTCACTTTTTATCTGGTATAATCCCTCTTAAATCCATAATATATTCTCTCCGCCATGCACGATATTCCTGAAGCTGCCACTGTTAAGCCTCCACAGCAAAATTCCACTTCCCCGATTTTGCCGGAGGGATATCTGTTGCGGGATTACAAAATTATCAAGATGTTAGGGCATGGTGGATTCGGTATCACATACCTTGCTCAGGAAGTGATTACGGATAAACTCGTGGTCATAAAAGAAAATTATCCCACCGAGGTATCCTTCCGTGATATGGCGTCTCTGACTGTCGGCCCGCTGACGGATAAGCATAAGGAAACCTATGATTGGGCGCTCACGCGCTTTCTGGATGAAGCCAAAACCCTCTCAAGCCTCAGCCACCCAAACATAGTACCCATACGCTATGCCTTTAAAGCCCTCGGCACGGCCTACTACGTAATGCCCCATGTGGAAGGTACGGATCTGCACAAAGCCGCTCCTGCGCCGGATAACATCACCGCGGAATGGTTCCTGCCCGTGCTGGAAAAAATCCTCTCCGCCTTGGATTACCTCCACTCTCAAGGGCTCATCCACCGCGATATCAAGCCGAACAATATCCTGCTGCGGGCAGATGGTGAGCCTATTCTCATTGATTTCGGCACCGCACGCGCTCTGGAGAGCACCCACTCTCACAGCCACATCGGCACCCCCGGTTACATGCCGCTCGAACAGCTTTCAGCCGGAGGTAAACGCGGCCCGTGGACAGATTTTTACGCCCTCGGCGCCACCTGTTATCACCTTATTACAGGAGAAATTCCGCCTCATTCCTTAGACCGCATAGAAGAGGATGAGTATCTTCCTCTGGCCGGCAATCCTTCACTCGCCAGGCGCTTCCCGGAGCATGTGCTCAGCAGTATTGATAAAGCCTTGCGCATGAACCGCCACGAGCGCTGGCAATCCGCTCAGGAATGGTTGGAGGCTCTGAAAATGCAGCACGCCATTCCCTCCCCAGCTCCTTCTCATCAACCACAAACAAAAAATAAAGTTTCCGCTGCCTCCCCGCAGAAATCCAGCAAACACACTTTCAAATTTTCTAAGAAACTCAAAGCCAAAATTGCCATCTTACTTTGTTTGTTATTCATCATTAGTGGTTACACAGTCGGCATACCCTTGGCCACAGAGTATAACTTAGCTCTCCTCTTACGAGTTTATTTAAGTTTCCCGGGAATAGATGTCAACGGGCCAATTTTTGACAATAGTCCACCCCTCCACAGGTCTGCCTTTAAAGGCAGTACGGAATGTGTGCGCGTTTTGCTCAAGATGCCGGGGATTGATGTCAACCAAACGGATATGTTCGGCAACACTCCCCTCAACTTCGCTGCCGAAAATGGCAATACCGAATGCGTGCGCCTCCTACTCGCCGCACCGGGGATTGATGTCAACAAGGCAGATGAAAACGGCTACACTCCCCTCATCTTGGCTGCCAAAAATGGCCATACGGAATGTGTACGCCTTCTACTCACCGCACCGGGGATTAATATCAATCAAGCAAATCAGTACGACGCCACTCCCCTCAGCGAGGCTGCCAAAAATGGCCATACGGAATGTGTACGCCTTCTACTCACCGCACCGGGGATTAATATCAATCAAGCAAATCAGTACGGCGCCACTCCCCTCTTCTGGGCTGCCGACCAGGGCCATGCGGAATGTGTACGCCTTCTACTCACCGCACCGGGGATTGATGTCAACATGGCTGGCCTGTGGGGCAGCCCCCCTCTCTACCAAGCTGCCCTCATGGACCGTACAGAATGTGTACGCCTCCTACTCGCCGCACCTGGGATTGATGTCAACAAGGCAGATGAAAACGGCAACACTCCCCTCTCCGCGGCTACCG
>JAFWZG010000103.1 GCA_017517385.1 Akkermansia sp. | reverse complement strand
GGCACCCTTTCCGAGCACCTGTTCAGCAGTGGCAGCACTGGTGCTTCTGTAAGGCCCCAAGAATAGCAAAAATCCTGCGGGCAAATGCCCGCCTAATATAAGAACCCGTGCTTGCGCGGGTGGTATAGGGTAGCCCGGCGGTGATGCCCCGCAAGGGGCAGACCCCCGGGAGCAGGAATAGAATTAACATGAACCCCGAAGGGGTGGCATAAAGGGGTGCTACACGTCATAATCTTTTCATTATTTGAGCATTGCGCATTCATAAAAACATCGCACTTTTTAACTCTACGCATTATGGCACCCCTCACCGGGGGTCAATTTTCTTTTTCATCATAACCCGGGGTTTTGTCGCATTCGCGACTCCACCGCCGGGCTAGTTTATGCCGCACCTCCGGAGCTCCGAGCTAGGCTCGCTACGCTCGCGTTTTCTTGAACAGCGGCACTAGCTTTGCAACAGTTTACCGAGGTTACCGGCACCCTTTCCAGAATAATTCCGCGTCCCTCCTGCTGGCAGGCACCATGTAACGCGAGCGCAACAGCGAGGTGTCCCGGTGGCCCATCTCCAGCTGCAGCTCCGGGAGATTCCGGAACATTGCGGCGTGGTACGTGGCGAAGGAGTGGCGGCAGACATCCGGCACCCAGTGGCGGAACCCGGCGGCACGGCGTAAGGCCTGCCACCTGCGCTTCCAGTTGCGGGGAATGTGGCGATCCCGCTTGCGTATGCCCCGCATGCCACGCAGGGGGACAGCTCGCCCGCCGCCCGTCTTGCTGGTGCGGGGACGTATGATGACATGCCCCTCCTCCCAGTTGATATCTCCATCTTGCAGACGGCTCACCTCGGTGGGACGAATACCACCGTAAAGCATCAGGCTGAGTGAGAAGCGCATATCCCGGAACTCCGGGCGGCTGGCAGCCACCTGCAGCTTTTCCACTTCCGCCGGAGTCAGTGGCTCGATGCGCTTTTCCTGCACAGCAGGCACATCGATTCGAGTCACGGGATTACTATCCGCCCATTCCTGGCGAATGCCATAACTGAACACGCTGCTGAGAATCACGCGCCCCTTACGGTAGCTGCTGGGGCTGCTACTGAAGGCCGCACTCAGAATCCGCTTGCAATCCGCCGTGCTCATGGAGCGCAGCGGCATATCCTCCGCGCCTTCCACCCGCAAAAGCCGCCGGACGAAATGCCGCAAATCCCGGCGCGTCGTCGGGCGCAA
Organism: Akkermansia sp.; assembly: GCA_017517385.1. Classification (GTDB taxonomy): domain Bacteria; phylum Verrucomicrobiota; class Verrucomicrobiia; order Verrucomicrobiales; family Akkermansiaceae; genus Akkermansia. The sequence goes on along the minus strand of JAFWZG010000103.1, from coordinate 335 downwards.
ATCTTTGCGCGCCTCCACGCTCGCCCATGCAGCCACGCTCAAGGTAACAGTGTGCTCCCTCTTCTTAAGCTCCTCCGCCCCTAATTGAATACTACTAAGCGCCTTATCCACCCGGCCCTCAGCCGCCCTCACGGCAGCACAGGCCACCTGCGCCGCCTCTAATAGCGTCACCCCCGTGCTTTTCAATAACTCCAAAGCAGCTAATTCCTCTCGCGTCACGCTAAAGCCACCTTGCGGCCCCCGCGGAGCGGTTCGTGTGTGTGTATTTCGATTTTTTTTCATGTTGAACATGTGGTTTTCTTCCTTATGAATACTGTTGTCAAAACAAAAGCACG
>JAFWZG010000027.1 GCA_017517385.1 Akkermansia sp. | reverse complement strand
GGGTTCTTGCTGTCCCATATCAAATAAGCATAACCCAGTTAATACCCGGTAAATCAGGTGTTAACTGGGCTTCTTCCGGTGGTGGTGTCTCTTCTGCTGTCCCATACCTGCTAACAATAAGATTTACTGAGCGTTTCGCCCAGAGTGCACCTTTCATCAAGGTGAAGAAGTGTCTGAAATCTCGCTTCCAATTACATTTGCAAGGCAATATTTCGGAATAAGCTTGCAAAACTGTCCTAAAACCGTTAATCTCTCCGTGGTGTTTTGGTTTTGGTTTTGTTTTTTCACACCCCGATTATGAGTTGTAATCGGGCAATTCCAAAACACCATTTTTGTCATCCGGTATCTTTGTTTGCCATCCGGGATAATTCCTGTATTCGTTTCCTATGAGATGGCAATGATTTAGTTTATAAAATGCAGTTGAAATCACATTCTTCTCAGTTGCTATTGTTTGGGGCAGTGCCTCTGAGACGTTATACTCTTATATCATACTTATTTGCGTTAGTCAAATAGTTTCAGCAATATTCTAATGTCATTCTTAAGAATTATCATGTATTGTTACTGTTCTGTTATTCTAATTTAATGAAGGAATTGTAAGATTTTCCTAGGCTTGTCCCTGTATAGTTTTAATAGTTATTCCAGTGTACACTGTTATTTTGTTTGAGTGTATTGAGACGTTGGCCATACGTGTCCCAAAGATTTGGGACACATTGATTTACGAATTACAATTTACGATTTACGAAATTAAAAGTAAGCGGCTTACGCCGATGTTGGAATAAAAGAAAAATTGTGCCAATGAACGGGCTGTATGATACCCGGCCAAGGAGAATTCGGCAAAATACGCTGCTTTTGAGTACACAATGGCTATATTCCCCCAAACTTTGGGACACATGTGGACGTTGGCGCTGTTCTCTTTTTTACGGTGAAGTGTATTCTTTGCTTGCAATCATGTGCAGGATGGGGTAACATAATGCCGTTAACAACAATAATTTTCTAACCATGAAAATCCTTATTACCGGCGGTGCCGGCTTCATCGGTTCCCACATTGCTGAGCACTATCAGGGTGTGGCTGAAGAAATTCGTGTGCTGGACAATCTGCGTACCGGCTACAAGAAGAATCTGGATGGCCTGAACGTTACTTTCATCGAGGGCTCCATCACAGATCGTGAGCTCGTGGCCAAGGCTGTAGAAGGTGTGGATTACATTTTCCACATGGCTGCTCTGGTGTCTGTACCGGAATCCATGAGCAAGATTCGCGAGTGCATTGACCTGAACGTAAATGGTCTGCTTGTGGTTCTTGAAGAGGCTAGCAAGGCCGGTTGCAAGAAGGTGGTTCTGGCTTCTTCCGCTGCCATCTACGGTGACAATCCCATCGTGCCCAAGGTGGAGACGATGTATCCTGAGCCCAAGAGCCCCTATGGTATCACCAAGCTTGACGGCGAGTATTACATGGACATGTTCCGCACGACCGGCCAGATTAACACCGGCTGCTGCCGATTCTTTAATGTGTTTGGCCCCCGCCAGGATCCCAAGGGCGCATATGCTGCTGCCGTACCGATTTTCATGGAGAAGGCCATCAAGGGCGAGGATATCACTGTGTACGGTGATGGTGAGCAGACTCGTGACTTCATCTACGTGAAGGATATCGTGGGCGCTCTGGCCTATGTGGCTGAGCATCCTGAGGTGACTGGCGTGAATAACGTGGGTTACGGTGGTCAGATTACCATTAATGACCTTGCTGAGATTATCATCAAGGCTGCTGGCTCCTCTTCCAAGGTGGTGCACCTTCCTGAGCGTCCCGGTGATGTGAAGCACAGCCGCTCCTGCGCTGATAAGCTGCGCAATGCCGGCTGGGAGCCCAAGTTCACTCTTGAGGAAGGTTTGAAGACCACTCTCGAGTACTTCAAGAGCGTAACCAAGTAATTTATTATTTCGGCACCGCAGAGCATGCTTTGGGCTGCTCTGCGGTGCTTTTTGATGGCCTGATATGTGTGATGATTTTACTCCTCGACTGAGTGTCAAAGAGCTAGGGAGGATTGCATCTGAGCGCTTGAAAGCTTTTCAGGCTGAAGGTGAGGAGCTCCGCCCAGTCGTGAATACCACTCGTAAGCTCGCCACGAACTTTTGGGGGAGTGCTTGGATGCGTCACCTAGCTCGCTGTGAGGCGGGTGGGCTTTGTCTTTCCCCCGGGCGCTCGTTGCTGCGCCATGGTTGTGTTCTTGATTTACGCATAGCTCCGGGGCTGATATCCGCTAAAGTTAGTGCAGAGGAGGTGTATGAAGTTTCTCTCCGTATCCGCCCGCTTGAGGATGAAAAGCTGGAGACTTTGCGAGAGGCTTGCTGTGGAAAAATTGATTCTTTAGTCTCCCTGCTGGAGGGGAAGGTTGATGCTGCCGTGCTGGACGTGCTATGTGCTGAGGAGGGTGGGCTGTTGCCTGAACCCTCGGATTGGCTCATGTCCTGCAGTTGCCCGGATTGGGTGGAGCCCTGTGCTCATGCTGCGGCTGCTGTGTATGCTGCCGGAACTCTGATAGATTCTGACCCGATGCTGCTGTTTACTCTGCGTTCTCTTGCTCCGGATAGCCTTTACTCTCTGAGTGCTCCATCCGTTTCTGCAGCTCAGTTTGATGCAGCATCTCTCAGCTCCGCTTTTGGTATCGATATAGACCTAGATTTTTAATTATTACTTTCACCATTCTTGAGTTATCAGATTCTTTTCTCCATTCGATATCCGCACAATTATCTTTACAAATCATATTTTGTCCGTTAAAATACACCGAGGATGACCATGAAGACTGCTCTATCGTTAGTTTGTGTAAGTTTATTGAGCTTTTTTTCTGTTGATGCTCAGCAGACAGGGGCTTCCTACAGAAGCTTAGCTACACCGCCACCGAATTTTACAGCGAGCGTTCCTGCCAGAGCTGATGCTTTTCCCTCGCTGGCGCGTATCCCAGCGGATGTGGAAGCTGTCGCATCCACTAATTCTCAAGCCGAGAAACTGGCTCCTCTGTTAAACCGCTCTCTCGCCTCTCTTATGTCTCCTGCCGCGGATTCCGATGAACCCGCGTCCGGGCCTTTTAATACACCTGATGTAGCTGGTATTGTGGAGAGTTTTGCGATTGGCTTGGGGAAAGGGAGTGCGCAAGCTTATTCTGCCTACCTGCCTATTTATTCGTATGTTGTCTCTCGGCGTGATGGCGCCTCAATGGCTCAGAGCTGGGCGGAGGGTGCATCCGCTGAAGCAGCTGATGTTATCAATAGTTTTCAATTCGTGGCGCATCAGGCAGATGCCAATAATGCGTTGCCCGTGTTAAGACGAACTTCCTTGCCGCCTGTTTATGCTGTGGTTACGGTGAAGTCCTCCAGCAGCCGTAAATTATCCGGTATTATGGCTTCTTGTGTGGAAGCCGTTTCCCATTCTTCTGCTGAGGCTGTTACTATCAACGGTTTTCGTGGCTGGAAGTACAGTATTGCTTCCTTGCTCCCTGAACCGGAGGCAAATGATACACTCGGTAAGATTATCAAAAATACGCTCTCGAACAGATACATCTACCAGCTTTACAAGGTAGTAGGTACTTCGCTGGTGATGGTTATCTGCGAGAAACCAGAGGAAATTCGGCTGCCCTCTGGAACGTCTGCCTCTGTACTTGGTGGCAACAAGCTGGCATTCGGTGATTATACTCTGCGCCAGACTCCTCTATGCATAGCTTATGCCTCGCCGGAGATGACGGCGACCCTTTCTGCATACTGCAACCGAAACACAAATCTTCTCTCTACTTACGTGGCTACGGTTTTACGTAAGCTGGCAGCAGGAAATGCAGAACAGTCTTCTTTGTACAGTTCGGCTGTTCGTGGTGTGCAGGTTCTGGCCAGAAATATCTGCTCATACTTCCCGGAGAAGACGGATAAGCCATTAACTCTGTGCGTGTGGCAGACTATCAGTGGAGCTACGCACGCTCGCATGAATGTGGATGCTTGTGGGGCTTCATATGAGGAAGCTAATCTTTCTCTTGCGGCGATGGGCAGGGGTAAGAATACTCTTTTTTATACAGAAACCACCCCATACAAGGCGCCTCATTCCGTCACGTGGCCGGATATTTTGGCTCACTGCGTAGCCTTGTATGCCGGCATAGAGGCTACCACTGAGGAGGAAGTCTCCGCTGCGAACTTTGCTGCACGCTTCCGTCTGTCCATGAATGCTCTCAAACGCGTCTCCGCGGCCATGGGTAATGGCTCAGCCTTCGTTATTTATAATGTGGGAGGTTTTCCTCACCTCTCGTATGTGAACAGTTTCTCTAACAGAAATGCCCTGAGTGCTGCCGGTGAGAACTTCGCTGCTACCGTCGGGCCGCTTCTGGGGCAGGGTAGAACGTACATCAAAAGTCGTTCCAGAGTCAGCCGTGGCAGCAGGGCAACAAGTGTTACCATCAGCTCTCCTGAGGGCATGAACCAGATTAAACCCAATATCCTGTTGACGCAGAACCGCGTAGCCGTGGGAACGATTCCGGCATTGAACAATCTTGTGCTGCGGACCGCTACCGGAACCTCGCGTTTTGCCGGTGCGGTGTATACTATTCGCCCGCGGGCGATTGTCCCTCTGGCTGGTTCTCTTGCCTCTACTGCTGATCCTTCTGCCGGGATGGCGGTGGGTCTTGTTGCCGCTTTTGCCGGAGCCATTGGCGATATTGAGGCCACAGATACCATTCGTGAGGGCGTGCGTGATTTCCACCTCGTTATAAGGCCCGGTTCCGGTGAACCGATTTCGATGCCGACGTTCACTCCCTCTGAGGACGCGGCTGAAACTCCGTCCGATGTCGATGATGATAGTCAGCCGGAAGATGAAGAGGATTCCTTCGGTGAGGTAGAAGATGATGATCCGTCTACACCCGAGGAGATTGATGACTTGGATGAAGAGGGAGTTGATGAGATAATCTCTGAGGATGAGTGGGCCACCGATGAGTGGAGTTGAAGCTCAGCTTCCCCAAGCAATATGTTAAAACTCGAACGGCGCACATCAGTGCGCCGTTTGTTTTAATTCCACGAGGTCATTTCTCTGAACCGCTCCATACGCGAGGCTAGCTCGGAGCGGGTGAGGGAGAAGAGCGATACCGTGCCAAACTTCTCGCATACCGCGGCGGCCACCACCGTGGCCATGGCTACGCCGCTCTTCATGTCCTCCCATGCCGGTTGCCCTCCGTTCAGGCAATGCGTCAGATACCCGGCTAGGGCTCCCATGAATGAATCTCCGGCGCCTGTCGGGTCAGTCGCATTCACAAGTGGCCAAGCAGGGCAGCGGAAAAGCTGTATGTCGCCGGACTCCGTGCGGTGGAATAGTGTGGAGCCGGCGCTGCCATGCTTCACTATCACATATCGCGGCCCTGCTTCCAGCAGTTTGTAGCCGGCCTCTAGGCTATCGTTCGTGCCTGCATATTCCCGGGCCTCCTCATCATTCATCAGCGCCAAATCTACCTTGCTGAGCAGTTTGTGAGTATACTCCCTTTCCCGGATAATCCAGCTCTTCATGAAATCTGCCATGCGGAAAGTAGCGTTCGGGCATTGCTCCAGCATGCGGTATTGAAGTGGGGGCGTTACGTTGGTGGCTACGGCTAGTGTGCACTGCTGCAGCTCGGGGCTAAGCTCCATGCGCCAGTGCTCCTGTACACCCTCCGTGGTGCTGACTGTGGTACGGTTGTTCATGTCGTCCTCGTACTGCCCCGTCCAAGCGAAAGTTTGCCCTTCTTCCGTTGCAACGTGCTGCATGCTTACGCCGCGAGCTTCCATTGCCATGCGGTACTTGTCCTCAAAATCCGTACCCACCACGCCCACGAGTGCCATATCTGTTGTTACCAACCTCGCCGCCAACGCTGCATAGATCCCACTGCCGCCCAGCACCGAATTTGCACGCCCGGCCGGAGTAATCAGAGTATCAATGGCGATGGTGCCGTATATTAATGCTTTGTCGCTCATGAGATTTCTCCTTTCAGCATAGCCAGAAGTGTATTTTCATCTATGATGGGGACGTTCAGCTTTACTGCTTTATCTCTCTTGCTGCCACCGCCTTCGCCTGCCACAAGGTATGAAGTTTTTCCGGTCACAGAGCCTGTTGCCTTGCCGCCTGCTTCTGTAATGAGGCGTTCAAACTCGGGGCGTGGTCGACTGAGTGCCCCGGTAAGCACGAAAGTGAGTCCGGAAAGTGCTCCGTTGGCCTTGTTTCCTGTTTCTGAGTATGAGGGAGAGGTGGGATTAATGCCCAGAATATCAAGAGTAGATATAACTTGGTGTCCTGCTGCAGATTGAGCCCATGCGATGAGTTTTCTGGTAGATACAGAACCTAAAGGATTGCTGAGTTTCAGTTTGTTAGTCCCGTCCGCTTGAAGGGAGAGGAAGCCTTTTTCTTCAAATAGACGGGCTTTTTCCTGAAGCTCGCTCTTCAATGCAGAACGCTGATTTTCAAGTTGTTCTTTGTCTGCTCCTTTGTTTGAACGTGCTTTCGGATTTAAGGTGTTGTATTGAATAACTCCTTCCTCCAACTCTAGCAAAGAACGCAGGTAATCTGAGTTTACTACATGTTGTAAGTCACGATGGTATCTTGCAACTTCGCGCGATGTTGTAACCCCTATAGTTGGGATGCCGAAGGCAGTGAGCCAACGTTCAAGTGGGAGCGTGCGGGCTTTGTTCAGCGCTTCAAGAGCTTTGGCTGCATTTTTCTCGCCGAAGCGGCGGGGCTCCTCCTCAGTGCCGAGGTTGAGGGCAGCGAGCTTTTCGAGAGAAAGGGAGAAGAGGTCTAGTGGGGTTGAGAGGTAGCCGTTGCGAACGAGAGCTTCTGCCACGGTGCCGCCGAGGTTTTCAATATCCAGCGCTTCACGCTTGCAGAAGTAGGTGGTGCGCATGGCGGCTTGTGCGGTGCAGGTGAAGTTTGTGCAGCGCCAAGCTACTTGGCCTTCTTCTTTGGAAATGGGCTCTCCGCAACAGGGGCAGACACCACCCACTGCATCGTAGAGGCTGTAGGGCTGAGAATCTGCAGGACGCTTGGATTTGTTCACCTGAACGACGGCGGGGATGATTTCGCCGGATTTTTCCACGAGCACCGTGTCGCCGATGCGGATGTCTTTGCGGGCGATTTCGTCCTGATTGTGCAGGGTAGCGCGTGATACAGTGGTGCCGGAGAGGGGGACAGGCTCCAGCTCAGCCACGGGGGTGAGTACGCCGGTGCGGCCTACCTGAATGGTGATGGCGCGCAGGATGGTTTCCTTTTGTTCCGGAAGGTATTTAAACGCGGCAGCCCAGCGCGGAGCGCGAGCCGTGGAGCCGAGGGATTCACGCAAGGCGAAGTCTGAAAGCTTAATGACGGCGCCATCAGTGCCGTACCCTAGGTTGTGACGCAGGGTGTTGATGTCCTGCACGGCCTGGCGCACGGCGGCAAGTCCTTCAGCTCTGATGATGGGTGCATTGCATGGTATGCCCATGCGATGTAGCAGCGCCTCAAAATCATCAGCAGTGAGCATGGGCTCTCCCTCGTATTCACCTATGCCGTGTGCTAGGAAGGCAAGCGGGCGGGCAGCTACCTCCTCCACATCCAGCAGCTTGATAGTGCCGGCGGTGGCATTGCGCGGGTTGGCCAAGGCGGGTAAGCCCTCGGCATCTCGCTGCTCGTTCAGGCGGTTGAAGTCCGCAAAGGGCATGTAGACCTCACCGCGCACCTCCAGCACGCTGGGTGCGTCTTTCGGAAGCTGGCGAGGAATGCTCTTGATGGTGAGGATGTTAGCCGTGATATCATCGCCTGTAGTTCCATCGCCTCGTGTGGCGGCATAGGCCAAGCGCCCGTTGCGGTACATGAGAGTAACGGCGCAGCCATCAATTTTCGGCTCGATGACGACATGGGGTGCATCTTGTCCCAAGCTGCGGCAGAGGCGGTTGTAGAAATCGATGAGCTCAGCATCCGTATCTCCCTGTCCGGGTTTGTGCTCGAAGATATCATCAATACTCTGCATAGGGCGCGGATGCGTTACCTTGCGGAAACCTTCCGTTAGGTCGTTACCCACGCGCTGGGTGGGAGATGAGGGGGTAATAAACTCCGGGTGAGCGGCCTCCAGCGCTTCTAACTCGCGGTACAGCGCATCATACTGGGCATCTGTAATCTCTGGGGTGGCCTGAGCGTAGTAAAGCTCGTTATTATGGTTGATGACAGCACAGAGCTCCTTATAGCGCTCAAGAGGAGATTGCTGGGAAGGAGTATTTTGAGCCGCAAATTCAAAGAGGTCCATAAGCCTTGAGTATGGTATCGGGATTATTAGCGGCGGGAAGGTCAAATTGCTGTAAGCGATTGCCAGTGAGTTCCTGTAGCAGAGCTATGGCTTGCTCCCACCCGCGGGAAAGATGCTCGGGGTAATGAGCGTCAGAGTTGATGACGATGGGGATGCGGCGCTCCAGCAGCTGCCGGAGCAGGGGGATGGAGGGGTACTGCTCCGCACAGTGTTTATGCCAACCTGCGGTGTTGATTTCCACAGCCATGCGGCTTTCCTGCAGAGCGTCCAAAGCCGGGGCATAATATGCCTGCAGGTCTCCCTGCGGCACTCGGCCCCAGATTTTCACGAGGTCCATGTGGCCCACGATATCGAAAAGCCCGCTGCGGATGAGGCCGGTCATGGATTCCCAGTACAGGCGCCAGTCTTCCTCCACACTGCCGGTGAGGCATTTGTTCGCGTACAGCGCGTCATCCACGGAGCCGTTGCCTGGCAGATAATGGATGGAGCCGATAAGGTAATCCCATTTGTGGATTTGGCGCAGCTCTCGAATCCAAGGTTCGATGCCGGGAATCCAGTCGCACTCCAAACCGGAGATGATGCTCAGGGCTGTGCCTTGGGCGGCGTCCCGGGCCTGATGAACCCAGCCGAGGTATTCCGGCAACTCGGCGTAGAGCATGCGCCAGTCATCAAATGGCTCCTGTTCAGGGGGCATGGGGGCATGATCTGCGATGCCGTAGGTGGTGAGGCCGAGCTCGAGTGCTTGCTTTACAAAGGCTTGAGGCGTACCTCCCGCGTGGTGGCAAAGAGGGGTATGGGTGTGATAATCCGTGCGTTGCATGGGTGTCATCTATTCAGCAGGAGGATATACTGATCCATCAGCGAGGGCAGGTCAGGATCATCGTAGCAGTTGATATGTAATAAACGTGCCGCCTCATCGGCGAGCTCTTTGCGAAGAACGCTGAGGCGCTCATTTGCTGTGCGAAACTGCTGCTCTTCGCCGGAAGGTGGTTCAGCCGGGAGGGCGGCAAGGCTTGCGGAAAGTTGTTTCTGCGTGGCAATAGCTCGCCTCAGAATGGTGGTTGCTGCACGGGCTGTAGCTGAATCCGTCGTTTTTCTGAGCTCATACAGAACATCTCCCAAGGTGCTGCACATGCTGCTGATGAGGCGGGAGTGCTCTTGTGCCGGAACGGGAATAGGAGCGGGCGGTTCATTATAGGGAGAATCCGAGCTCAGGGTCGCCAGTGCGGAAAGGAGTGCTTCGGAACCATAGGCCTGTTGTTCTGTCAGCCGGGTAACTGTGGGGAGATAACGCTGGGCAATGTGGGTTATCGTCATCATTGCTTGCATAATGCGGCGGTTTGTGGCGGCATCCGTGGGGGCGTCTTCCAAGCGGATGAGCAGTTGGCGCACCTGCGTTTGAAGGGCAAGTACTTGAGGCGCCGCGGCATCTGCTGTTTCCCTGTCCGTGATGCGTTTGAGAAGCGTTTCAATGCCTTCCGTAGTCTCTATCAGTTGTTTACATATGTCATCCGTAGGGCTTATCGTGGCGCCCGCTTGCACGGCATCTGCGGCCTCTGCCATTCCGGGCAGAGGTAGCGCCAGCAGAATAACCGATATTAGCGCCCTGATTTTCATATGTAACCGCGTGATATTCTAGTCTTGGAGGGCGGCTTTGTCAAGGCCGGACTGTATCAGCCGAGCATATCATTTCTAGTGCTTTGCCTGCCATCATGAAGCCGAAGGTGCCGGTCACATGGGTGGCTGAGCCGAAGCCGGAGGCGCAGCCGATGCCTCCTTTCTGCCCGGCATCCCGCTCCGTGCTGACGCTGCCGTCACATTTGGGGAACTTGGGCTTTTCCGGAGAGTATACGCAGGGGATGCCCACCTCCGGGCAGCGGTCGTAGAGCAGGAAGTTGTGGTCCTTCCTGAGATTTTTACGCAACTGTGAGAGCATGTTGTCTCCATGGGTCCGGGCCAAATCCGCCATGGTGATGAGTGAGGCATCCGTGCGTCCGCCGGCTCCGCCGCAGGTGACGATAGGTATGTTCCGCCTGTGGCACTCAGCGATAAGATGCGTTTTGGGGCGCATGGAATCAATGGCATCAATAACGACGTCCGGCTGAGTGTCAAAAAGCCTTTCCGGTGCTGAAACTGTGTAGAACGAGATGAGCTGCTCCACTTGTACCGCAGGATTTATGAGGCGGAGGCGCTCAGCCATGACTTCCACCTTCATCTGGCCATATGTGCCTTGCATGGCGTGAATTTGGCGGTTCGTGTTTGTGATGCAGAGGTCGTCCATATCCTGCAGGATGATGGTGCCCACTCCGCTACGTGCGAGCGCCTCAGCGGCCCAGGAACCCACTCCTCCGATGCCCACCACTGCTACTCTGGCTGCCGCCAGACGCTCAGCTCCTTTCAGTCCGTACAGGCGGGCAATCCCGCCGAAGCGTTCTTCATCTATCATAAACTCTGTTAATCGCTTGTATGCAAATAGCTTTTCCTGTGGCAGTATCAATTTCCACTATGGCTCCGCTTACAACTGCAGGCCAGCCTCCCACGGGAAGCTTGCAAGGCATGCAGTTAATGCAGGCCGCCAGCACGGCCTCCGTGTCTCGCCCGATGACGCCGTCCCGTGAGCCACACATGCCCACATCCGTCATCGCAGCGGTACCTCCCGGCAGAATGCGGGCATCCGCCGTTTGTACATGTGTATGTGTGCCGAATACAGCGCTGGCCACACCATCCAGCCGATGAGCCATGGCGATTTTCTCACTGGTGGTTTCAGCATGCATGTCCACCAATAGGGCACAGGCCCCCTCTGCGCGGAGCCTTTGGGCCTCATCCATACCAGTGGTGAATGGATTTTCCGGGCCAGGTGACATGAACGTACGCCCACGGAGGCAAAGGACGCCCACTTTACCTTCCGGCGTATCTACCAAGATACTGCCTTTACCGGGAGTGCCGAGCTGGAGGTTGTGGGGGCGCAGGACGCGGGGCTCGCTGTCGATCCAGTTCACAAGGTCCTGCTGATCCCACGCGTGGTCACCGAGCGTGATGACATCCACACCATTGGTAAAGAACTCTTCGCAGAGACGTGGTGTGATGCCTCTTCCCGCAGCCGCGTTTTCGCCGTTCACCACGATGAGGGCAGGGTTAAACTCCGCTCTCAATTCGTGCACAGCTCTATAGAGGGCGAGCCTGCCGGGCTCCCCAACAACATCTCCAAGAAAAATAAGCCTCATATATTCACTTTAGGTCCACAGGGAACAACGGTTACGGGAATCTTTGCTGCCCGTACCAGTTTTTCTGCCGTGTTACCCAACAGGATGGAGGAGAGAAGGGAGTGATGACGATTGCCTATGACCAGAATGTCAATATTGTGGCGTGCGCAGAAGTTATGCACGCACTCCACGATATCATCTGCCTCTTCAGCTTTTCCATAGATGGGGATGTCCCAATCCTTGCTTATCTGCTCAGCCATTAGATGCGCGCGCTTGTCGGCCATAGCGAGGACAGAGGTCGTCTTGTCTGCACAATCCATGGGGGAAATGGCAGTGAAGCCCCCCAGCATGTCCTCAGCGGCCATGCATCCGGCGGCATCCATCATGCATGGTTCTACGGCATGCAGCAGGTACATCTTTCCTCCGCACTTCTTCACCATATCCGCCGTGAAATCGAGAACAGGGCGGCCTTCTTCCGAAAAATCAGTAGCTGCGAGTATCCTTACCATAACCATATCTTATCAGTATTTCAGCATAAAGCCAAGAAGAAAATGCTGCAAAAATGTGGCCTGTCGTGCCTGATGTTATAATTGGGCGTGTTTTCTTGCGGCAAAGGCATGATTTAGGCTTGAAAAGGGGGGGCTATGTTGGTAGGATATGCGGGCGATGCTATTTGAGAGACAACCACTGACTCCACAGGGGAGAAAGGAAGTGCTGATGCGCCTTTTTGGTGCAGCTGCCAGCCGTGGCGGAGAGTGGTCTGCAGCGCAGCATGTACCGGTGGCCGTTCTTGAGGCTCACGGCGATTTAGCCGCTCATGTGCGTTTCATGCTGGATGCTGCGCGTAATAATCGTACTCTCTCTAAGGAGCAGCAGAAGCTGCTTCACAAGGCTGAGCGCATACTTGATTCTTTGCCTGAAAGTATTTTAGAAACGCTTCCTGCCGGGCCTGAGGATAACTGGCTGCAGCTTTATCGCAAACTCGTGCAGATGCACGGGTATTTGGAAGACGCTCTTCCGGATTTGGATGCAGATGAATATACCTCCATTGTGCAGAAGATGGTGGCGCTGGCGGAGACGGTGGCGTCAAGTGCTGCTGTGGAGGTGAGTGCTGCCTCCATGTTTGCGCTGATGCTGGTGCAGGTGCACCTGAATAAGTACGAGCCGGTTAAGCCGAGCCGACCGAGGCGTAAAAAGAAACCTGCCAGCTCCTCACGTAAAAAAGCTGCATCCCGCAAGAATGAGGATAAAAGCTGAGCTTGTTGTACCCTCTGGAAGCTGAAGAATGCTCTTCTTAACGCTTGCGGACGCTGCGTGTGCTACCCGGTCGCAGGAAGCTGAGGGCTATGGCTGCTGTGAGCCATGTTACTAGTGCCGCACTTACATGGAACCACTCGCCACCAATCATCATTTTATAGGCCCACCAGATGATAGCTCCAAAGGCGGCTAGCATGATGAGCTTGCGGAGCGGTGAGTACAGGAAAGGCAGAAGGCGCACGGTGAAAAGAGCCGCGAGTGCCAGAACACCCAGACTGATGGGGCCTTCTGCCGGGTTGCGGTACATGAGGCTGAGTCCCGGTGCACCGGGCTCCGTATGCTTTGTGACGCGCTCCTCTGCACAGAGCTGAGAAATGGTAGCGGCCATTAGCTCGCTGCGGCCTTCTGCTTGTTGATACTCTGTGGGTTGTGTCAGCATCAGAATCTGCGGAGAGAGGGTTCCTTCCGCAGTGGGAGTGCCATCAATGACATCACTGACGTTCAGCGTGGTGGTATTGACTTGGTTCAGACGTGTGCGCCCGTGCTCGTCGAGCGGGAGCGTGATATTGCCCAGTTTGATATCACGGCCGATGCGGATGTGAATGTCTGCCGCGGTGTAGCCTTTAATCATGAGCGCTAAGCGCAGGGGGAGAGTGGGGATAATTTCACCGTTCCATCGTACCAAAAGAGGGTAGGAACGAGTTCCTGCAGATGAGCCTCTCTGGGTGAGTCTTTCGTCATCCAGCCAGTCAGGAGCCCAAGCTAATTTCAGTGATTCCTGAGCCTGCATGAGATGGTTTTCCACGGCTTTGTTGGCTGAAGGAAGCCCGGTGGTGTCACCTTCCACGCAGTCTGAGGGGATCGTGAAACGGCGAAGCACCGTGGGGGTGAAATCTGCCTCAGCTGCGGTTCTGCCACGCAGGCCAAGGGCGGCGTTCTCAAAGGCTTCCAAGCGCATGCATACCATCTGTCGGGCGATGGCTGAATCTTCTCCCTCCCAGATAAAGGGGGCACTGTAGGCAAGATGTCGTATGCCTCTGCCGGAAAGTTTGTTCAGGAGTACAGCGGTGTCCTGTGCCCCCAGTGGTAGCGCAGCAAAGCAGTTGCGAGCCGCCTCGGCATTCAGCTCCATCACACCAACTGCGGGACAGTCCATGTGGCGGGTTTCAGTGATGACATCCGGTTCAGGCGGAGCTACTTGCCCATCATGAAGAAGGTGAAGCGTGCGGTCAGGAGGAACAGAGCCAAGGAAGTGCGCGGCATGAAGGTACAGGCGGTTGTCAAGCCACTCCAAACGGTTCCCGATACTCATGGTTACCGCCACGATGATGACCAGCCAGAAAAAGCTGTTCCATTTGCTCAGATAACGTCTTGTAGCCATTGGGCGACTTCTCTGAGGGGTGAATTGAGTTGTACGCGGTTGGTTACCTGACGCAACCTTCTCAGTCCTACGGGTATGAGGCTGAGGTACCATTTCTTATTCTGATTATAGCCGATGTTGGCAAAGGCTCCGAGAGCCTGCATGAGCCGCTGCATGGCGCAGGCGTGGAAGATGTCCTCGTGCAGTGCGCTCCCATTCATCTCAGTATAGAGCGAGAGAAGTTCCTCGCATTCCTGCTCGGAGAAATCCATGTACGGGTCATACACAAGGGAAGCGATATCATACTCCGCTCTGCCGTAGCGCATGCCCTGGAAATCAATGAGCCAAGCCTTGCCGGCGCTGAGCATAATGTTCTGGCTTTGGCAGTCACGGTGAACCGGTACACGAGGAAGTGCCGCCAGTTCTTCTGCCATAAGATGCAGGGCAGGGTGCGCTGCAAAGGCTGCTGCGTCTTTGCACAGATGCCTGCCCACGAGGTGCTCTGCAAAGTACTCCTGCTCCCAGCGGTACATGGAGGATTCGAATGCAGGCTGAAGTTCCCATGTCGGCTGCAGGCTGTGCAGAGGTATAAGGGCGCGGAAGGCTTTGGCGTATGCCGCCTTGCGGATGGGCCACGGGGCGTCTTTAAGGCTGAGGAGGTCTGTGACGCCCAAATCCTGCACAAGGCATGCGCCCCGACCTTCGCCGTAATCAGCAGTGCTCAGTATGGTCGGCACATTCATGCCGGCTGCTGCAAGTCCTTGTGCTGCCGGCACAAAGGATGCGTTGTCGGCCCTATTTGCTGTCCAGTAAATGCCGAGAATTCCTTGCGCTTCCGGCTGAGAGGAGCGCATAATGCTGCGTCCGGAGGCTCCCGCGGCAATAAGTTGCATGGAATCTACTCCGACCGGAAGGTGGAGAAGATCCTGCATGAGTGATGCGATAGCCTGAGCGGGAGTGGGCATTATTCTACTCGGAAGAAGTTCAGCCCGTTTTCGGGGCGCTGTTGCTGAGGATTATGTCGAGCGGGAGAATTAGGGATGGATACCTTGATTTCGTCATAGTCTTCATCATCTTCTTCATGAGCAGCGGTGAGGACAAATGCTTTGGCTTCCTGAATGGAAGGCGGAGGGGGTGGGGGCTGCGGTGTGGGAGACTTGAAGTAAGTACCTTGGGGGAGGGGCGCCGGCCTCTTAATAGGGGGTGGGGGGGATGCTGCGGGCTTTGCATCCTGCTGTATAATCTGCTGCTGTCTGAGAGTGTACAGAATACGAGTGAGTAGATAAACGATGGTGCCGACAGCCAGAGGCCACGCTGCGAGAGCCAGCTCATTAAAGAAGGCATGTGCCCCCATGCCATTTTCTGCATCTATGAGCACACATGCAGTGTTCACGACACCACAGAATGCAAATAATACGGATACGAGATAACCTGCTATGAGAGCCAGAAGCATGTGATGCATTTTACCAAATGGGGGCAGCCTGTCAATTCTAATTGCGTGTGCAGTTCGTCATGAGTTCTGGCCCGTTGTCATACATATCAGTTATACAGCGGATGTTTTTTTACGGTGCACACAGAATAGGCTGGTCTTTTGAGAGGCTGCTGCTATAATGCCAGCGTATTTATGGCTGACATGCAATATCGCAGATGTGGAAAGAGTGGTGTGCTTCTGCCTGAGATTTCTCTTGGGCTGTGGCATAATTTCGGAGGTGGGGCAGATACCGAGACTTGCCGCGCTATGATAGCTAAGGCTATGGAGCTCGGAATCTGCCATTTTGACTTGGCTGATAATTACGGGCCGCCTCCCGGCAGTGCCGAGGAATGCTTTGGTCGCTTGCTGAAGAATGATTTTGCCGCTCGGCGTGATGAGATGTTTATCTCCACAAAGGCCGGGCATCTGATGTGGCCGGGGCCTTATGGTGACTGGGGCTCCCGAAAGCACCTGCTTGCCGGTCTGGATCAATCCTTGCGCCGCCTGCAGTTGGATTATGTTGACGTGTTTTACTCTCACCGCCCGGATCCAAACACGCCGCTTGAGGAGACCATTGGCGCGCTGGTGCATGCCGTGCGTAGTGGTAAGGCACTGTATGCCGGTCTGTCCAAGTATCCGCCGTCGCAGTTCAATCGCGCTTGTGAGATGCTGAGGGAGGAAAAGGTTCCTTGCCTGCTGCACCAGTTCCGCTATAACCTGCTGGACCGCGCCTGTGAAAAGGCTCAGCTGCCTGATGTTGAGGAGCAGCAGACAGGTTCTATCGTCTTCTCCCCGCTCGCACAGGGCATGCTCACCGGTAAGTACCTGAATGGAATGCCGACTGTGAGCCGTGCTGCGGATGAAAGTTCCGTGTTTTTGGATGCCAACAAGGTGGAGGCAGATGCCGTACGCGTGGCCGAGTATCAGAAAATCGCCACGGAGGCCGGTATGTCTCTTACCCAGCTGGCTCTTCGCTGGCTTCTGCGCCGTGATGAGATTACTTCCGTGCTTATCGGTGCCCGCACCGTGGAGCAGCTGGAGCAGTGCGCCTCTGCTTCCGGTCAGGAGGCTTTGCCTGATGATGTGCTTGCGGCGATTGACGCCGTTCAGGCCTGATTCCTTAGCAATTTTTGCACGTAAAAACCGCAGCCCTATTGCAGGACTGCGGTTTTTTATGAGCTGTATCAAGTATAATTTAGGCCTTAGCTGCGAAGGTGTCACAGCAGGGGCACTCACCCAGAGTCCAGCTGGCCTTGCCACTCTCTGCGATGTGAACGAGAGCGTGGTAGGTGTCCTCCTCGTCGGCATTCACCTTGGCGGCAATCTCCTCAGCCGTGGCGGGAGTGGCGCTCAGAGCAGCCTCAGCGCTGGCAAGAAGCTTCAGGAACACATTAGCGGCAAGCTTGCCGGCCTGCACACCGGGCTGGTGATAGGCATTGATGTGAATAAGGCTGGCGTAGAAGCTGACAGCACGCTCGAAGAGGGCGATGAGCATACCCAGCGTGTAAGCGTTCACCGTGGGGATGGAGATGGTGATGCTCTGGCGGCCGCTCTCGCTGAGGGCCTTGCGGGTGCCGCGAAGGAAGCCCTGCAGATAGTCACCGGCGGTGAAGGAATCCTCCACCTTCACGGTGTCGGTCGGGGCCTGACGTACTTCGATGAAGGTGACGAAGAAGTTATTAAGGCCGTCGCGCAGCTGCTGCACATAGGCGTGCTGGTCCGTGGAGCCCTTGTTGCCGTACACGGAAATACCCTGATTCACGGTCTTGCCGTCGAGGTCGAGCTCCTTACCCAGAGACTCCATGATGAGCTGCTGGAGGTACTTGGAGAAGAGCACGAGGCTGTCCTTGTAAGGCAGTACCACCATGTCCTTCTTGCCCTTGCCCTCGCCGGCTGCATACCAGGCCAGAGCGAGCTTCATGGAAGCATTGGCGGCAGTATCAGCCACGCGAGTGTGGGCATCCATATCAGCAGCACCCTTCAGCAGGGCATCCACATCCACGCCCTGAAGGGCGGCAGGTACCAGACCTACGACGGAGGTTTCAGAGGTGCGGCCGCCTACCCAGTCTTCCATGGGGAAACGCTTTACCCATCCCTCAGCCACGGCAACCTTGTCCAGCGTGGAGCCCACGCCGGTCACGGCCACTGCCTGTGCAGCGAAGTTCAGGCCCTTGCTGGTGAAGTAGGCCTGAGCGCAGACCATACCATTGCGGGTTTCAGGCGTGCCGCCGGACTTAGAGATAACCACTGCGAGGGTCTCGGTGAGCGGCAGGGTGTCCAGCACCTTGTACATGCCGTCGGGGTCCGTGTTATCAAGGAAAGCCATGTTCAGGCCGTCTGCGGGCAGGGCGTCAGCCACAAGCTCGGGGCCGAGGGCGGAACCGCCGATGCCGATAACGAGGCAGGTGCTGTACTTCTTGCCGTTGGGGGCGAGAATGCGACCGCTGAGCACGTCAGCAGCGAAGGCCTTGAGGTCAGCCAGCGGCTCGTCGATTTTAGCCTTCAGCTCAGCCGTGGGAGCAATGGCGCTGTTACGCAGCCAGTAGTGGCCCACCATGCGGTTTTCATCGGGGTTTGCAATCGTGCCGGCTTCGAGTGCGGCGATGTCGGCATAAGCACGATCAATGAGAGGGTTCATTTCTGCCAAGAACTCGGGAGTAAGCGGCAGTTTGGAAAAATCAAGGGAAATCCCCATCTCGGGGTAACGCAGAAGCTGCTGAGCGTACTGTTTCATAACGGGCGCGGATTATACTCTTGCTTCCCGAGTTTGACAAGCCTTAAATTTGCCCGTAAGCTTTTGCCAGCCTGAGTGTGCCAGATTGAAAAGCATGGAAACGGGAAGAGTTGCCGCGTATATCAGCAGGGCTTGCCATGTGGTTTCTTCCGGCCAGAATCTGTTGAAGTAAATAAGAAGGATGACGTGGAAGTAATAAATGTTAGCCGAGTGGATGCGCCCTATACGCCCCAGCACCGGCAGAGTGAAGTCCTTGTAGCGGCAGCAGGCCAGCATGAGGCACACGACAAGTGGCCATGTGCAGAGGAAGAAGATGCTGCCGCCGGTGTTAATGTAGAGCCTCAGGGCATATTCTGCATAAATGAGTAACAGGAAGCCTGCGAGGCAAATGAGAATGTTCACACGGCTAAGTATTTGTGCATGGTGTTTGTGAACCAAGTAGCCGGTAGCTAGAAAAGGAAGCGCCGTTACGATGGCATTAGTGCGCATGAGGAAGAGAGTATCACTGCTCAGCTCAGGGAAGAGAAGTTTACCGTAGGCCCGGAGAATATAGGCGAAAATGTAGAGCAGGGGTACAAAGTAGATAGCGCGAGGGGAAAATCGACGCAGGAGCCACATGATGAGCAGCCCCTGCCACATGGCGGTAAGATACCACAGGTGCGTGCTGATAACGTGACCGGTGAGCAGTATCATCAGAAAGTCTCCCATACTGTAACGGCTGAGAGGGGCTCCATCCAGCAGGTAGAGCGTTAGATACATCGCATTGCAAACGAGGCTTAGACCCAGAGATTTTTTTGCCCATTTCGTGGCTTTGCCAAGCTCGCGCTCCTTATCTGCTGAGTACAGCAGAAAACCGGTGATAGCTAAGAAGCAGGGCGTGGCTATGCCCAGCAGCGGGAGGATTGCAGCCTTGCCACAGAGCTCCGCATGTACTATCACTACCAGTATGGAGCATATAGCCTTCAGTATGTACAGGGACTCAACGCGTTTCTTTCGTTCAATCTTGCCGCCCATGCGGCGCGCATTATAGAGGTGACTTTAGCTTATGTCAATAGCAAAAACAATGTCTTTTATTCTTTGGCTGTAACAAGGAAAAAAGCCGACGCGCTAGGCGCGTCGGCTTGGAAAATGCGGTTTGTAATCCGGAGTTACTCGGCGGAGGGAGCCCACTCGATGCGGTTCTCCTCTTTCCAGAACTTCTCCAGTCCGTAGAACTCGCGGACTTCGTCAGCCATGATGTGAACCATCACGTCGATGTAATCCAGCACGGACCAGAGGGCATTCGGGGTGCGCTCGGCGTATACGGGCTCGATGTTGTACTTCTCACCCACTTCCTTATCGATACCGCCGAGAACGGCACGAAGGTGGGGGGTGGAGGTGGCGGTACAGACGATGGCGAAGTCTGTAATGGAGGATGTGCCACGCAGGTCGTAGATGGCTATGTTTGAGGCCTTAGCCTCATCGGCAGCGGCTGCGCAGGCGAGTGCCAGTTCTTTGCTGTTCATGGTAATATATGAAAAAGGGGTTAAAGAGAAGTATTCTGAGTATTTTCGTTTTCCTGAGCGGGAGCCGGAGGCTGGTCATCAGGAGTCTGCAGGTCGGTGGGAGCATCCAGCGCCTCGGATACAGGCGGGGGTAACTCGCGTACGGGCGGGTTCGCCATTGTTCCGGTTTCCAGCAGCTCCTCAATCTGCTCGCCGTTCAGCGTTTCATACTCGATGAGCTTATCCGCAACCAGAAGAAGGCGCTCCTTGTTTTCCGTGAGGATTGCAATGGCGCGGTTATAGTTTTCCGTCACGATGCGCTGGATTTCTTCATCAATCATCTGGGCTGTGCGCTCAGAGAAGTTGCGCGTGGTCTGGGAGATGTCACGAGCCAAGAAGACTTCATTATGGTTGGTACCGTACTCGATGGGGCCGAGTTTTTCGCTCATGCCGTAGACGCATACCATCTTGCGGGCGATGGCCGTGGCTGACTGAATGTCACCGCGGGCTCCACCGGAGATGTCTCCGAACACCACCTGCTCAGCGCAGCGACCACCCATGGCCATGACGATGTAGTCCAGCAGCTCGCTCTTGTACTCGCTGTGCTTGTCTTCATCCGGCAGCATCATGGTGACGCCGAGTGCCGGGCCACGGGGAATGATGGTGACCTTGTGCAGGGGAAGGCTCTTTTTCAGCTCGGTCTTCAGCAAGCAGATGGCATGGCCTGCCTCATGCACGGCAGTGTTGTACTTTTCTTTATCCGTGATTTCAAGGGAGCGGCGCTCACGGCCCCAGCGAACCTTTTCACGGGCTTCCTCCAAATCACTCTGCGTGATGGCGGGCTTGTTCTTGCGAGCGGCCACGAGGGCTGCCTCGTTCACAAGGTTGGCAAGCTCGGCACCGGAGAAGCCTGTGGTGGCACGGGCAATCGGGTTCAAGTCCACATTCGGGTCCAGCTTGACCTTGCGGGCATGCACACGGAGAATCTGCTCACGGCCTGCGGCATCCGGAAGGTTAACTACCACCTGTCGGTCAAAGCGACCGGGACGAAGCAGGGCGGGATCCAGCACGTCCACTCGGTTCGTAGCAGCAATGACGATGACGTTCTCATTCGCGGTGAAGCCGTCCATTTCCACGAGTAGGGCGTTCAGGGTCTGCTCGCGTTCGTCATGACCACCGCCCACGCCATGGCCACGGTGACGGCCTACGGCGTCAATTTCATCGATGAAAATGAGGCAGGGGGAGTGCTTCTTTGCCTCGGCAAACATATCACGCACACGGCTGGCACCCACACCCACAAACATTTCCACGAAGTCAGAACCGGAAATGGTGTAGAATGGTACATCTGCCTCGCCGGCAATGGCCTTGGCCAGCAGGGTCTTACCTGTGCCGGGAGGGCCTACCATAAGCACGCCCTTGGGAATGGTGCCGCCGAGATTACGGAACTTACCGGGATTGCGCAGGAACTCCACGATTTCCCACACTTCTTCCTTAGCTTCAGAGATACCGGCTACGTCCTTGAAAGTAATCTGGTTCTGGCTGGGATCCAGCAGGCGTGCACGGCTGCGGGCAAACTTCATGGCACTGCTGGGGCCACCGCCCTGAGCGCGGAAGAGGAAGATGAGAATGATGAAGATGAGAACCACCGGCAGGCAGTTAATGAGAATCATCTCCCAAGTGTTGCTCTCTACCTTGTATACGGCGTGGCTGCCCAGCAACTCTTTCACCTGATCACCTTGGAAAGTACGGCTGAAGGTGACGCTTACGGGCTCCACATTGGCGCGCTCAATGATGCCTTCGGGGTTCTTGCGGTACTGGCCTACCACGACGCCCTGAGTGCGCTCTGCATTCGTGAAGTAGATGACGGGGTGCTGCTCTGTGGTGTCCAGAATTCGGCCTTCTTCACCGAGCACTCGGAAATAATCCGTGGAGATAACCTTGTCTGCATCCTTTATGGCATCTTCAGCGGGGGCCTCTTGACGCGTCTCAGTGATGCCATAGCGGTTGAAAAGGGTCTTAAGCTCTTCACTCTCTGTGAAGGGCATGTAGAAGGGCGCGTACGTAGGGGCAGGCATCTGCCTGTAGGCATAGGCTGTCAGCAGGCTATTGCTGGAGCCATCATCGCTGGTGACTTCAATGGGGTACTGCTCGCGGTTCGTCAGAATGATTCTGCCGCTTCGGTACTCCTTCTTGAATTCATCAAGGGTCAGATTGCGGGCCGTGCGTCCCATGCCGCCATCTGATGAGAATGCCAGCATAAGAATGCCCGCGATGACGGCCATGAGAATCCACAGCCCCCAGTTCGGTGAGCTGCCCGGTGCGGGAGGAAGTCCGTTATTGTTCTGGTTCTGGTCTGCCATGGGCTTCGATAGTGATTTTCCTTATTTTATCCTATCAAGCCGCGGAGATAAACGCCATTTCGAGACATAAAGCCCTAAAAGATTGTCATGAATCCGCTGATTATGGCAGCCTGACTAGCCAAATCTCAGTTTTTGTGATATGATGCGCCGCATGCAGACGGAGGTAATAGAAGAATCGCTGGATTACAAGTTTACGGATGTGGCCTGGCTGAAGCAGGCACTCACTCATCCCAGCGCCGACCAGAAGCGCAGCACGAATCTGGCCTATGAGCGTCTGGAATACTTGGGTGATGCGGTGCTGGAGCTTGTGGTTAGCCGCGAGCTGTTCTCGCTTTACCCCAAGGCTGATGAGGGCACGCTTACGAAGCTTCGCTCCGGTATTGTGAGCCGCCAGCATCTTTCTGACCTTTGCCGCGAGCTGGGCTGGTGCGATCATCTCGTCATGAGCCCCCAGCTGGAAAAGAATGGCGGGCGCTATGCTTTCTCTGTAATGGCGAATACCTTTGAGAGCGTCATCGGCGCTGTTATGGCTGATTCCAACTATAACGCAGCCCGAAAGGTGGCCTTGCGCCTCATGGATAAGAGCCTGAAGAACGCCCATAATTACATGGAGGTGAACTACAAGGGTAAGCTGCTGGAGGAGCTTCAGGCTGTGGATGGTACCGGCCCGGAGTATGTGGTGGTTCCCGTGGATGAAAACAAGCCGGCTGGTCCGTTCTTTGCTCGCGCCATGTGGCATGGCCGCGTCATCGGTGAAGCTGAGGGTAGCAGCAAACACCGCGCTCAGGTTTCCTCCGCGCAGGATGCTCTTGCTAAGCGCTTGTGGGAACAGGCATGACTCTAAAGCTTTGATAAGCTTTTAGCCGTTGTCGCGTTTGTTTCTGAGAATGAGCGCAAAAGAGTTCGTGGGCGTTTCTTCGCTGTGGACGCCATGCGGAGTATGGAAATGGTTCACGGATTTCCAACCCTGAGATCGGTACGCGAAAACGGGTGTTACTCCCCAGCTCCATCCTGTACTCAAAATAGTGGTACCTCTCATCACTGCCCAGATAATCCGTGCCGCGATACATGGATTGAGGATAATTGACGAGCGCAAAGGCTTCCGCGTACGTGTATGTTTTCTCCGATGGGGAACATGAGCATAACATGATTGCGCTCAGCAGGATGTACAAGGTAAAATTGTTCATAGCTTTTTTTCAAGGTTGTTCTGAACATCATGATAACACGATATTATCTTATCTCCCCTTTATCAAATCTTGCACGAATAGTACCGGCAGCGAGCCGATCATAAAGCACCCCGTGCCGACATTGCAGGGGATATCAATGGCAAGAAAGGCGAGAGTCGCCGCGGGGTAGGCCCACAGGGCGTTTAGGTCTGTGCGCTCGTTTTCTTGCTTGTATGAGAGGTGTAAGTCGTGCCGGGCGCTTGTGCTGATGAGAGGGGTGGCCGGCGGAGTGGTGCTCCAGCTGCTGTTACGTGTGAGTTCGTAGGAAACGCCCGAGTTCCCGCGCACCTTATTGATTTCGTGATAAACGATTTCGCCCTCAGTATCGTCAATTTTGACTATTCTGGTGTTTGGTCCTTTGGGTGACCACGTGAGGTAACTCAGTTCGCGGCATTGTTCGCGGCGTCCTATCACATACATTTTGCCACCTGAGCGGTAAACCGTAGGGGTATCTACAGTGATGCGGTCAAACCTATTACCCATGTCTTCCAGATAGGAGGATACTCGCGTACAGCTGCTGGAGAGCAGGGTCGCGCTCAGGACGAGGAGCCCGAGTAAAGCTTTCCTGATGCCATATTTAGTCATCATTCTTCCGTTCTTTTGATTGCTTTGAGGCTCCTCGCATGGCCAGCAGGAAAATACCGGCACCAAGTATAGCTCCCAGCGTGTCCATGAGCATATCTTTCTGCGCGTCCCACACGTCCCCCTGTGAGCCTAGAAATGCAAGCCCGGCGCTGCCGCCATCTATCTCCGCATAAAGCCACTCAACTAACTCCCAGAAGTTAGCCACTGCCATGATGATGACGATGCTGTAAACCGCAGCAGAGCGCAGCCCGTTTGCTTGCTTGTATCGCCACAGCAATTCTGCCACACCCACAGCATTCAGGCCCACGACAAAATGAGCCACGCGGTCATAGTGATTGCGATCGAACCCTAAGAAGCTGCATACCCCGTCAAATGGCACGAGTTCAAAGGTATAGTGAGCGCCTATTACCTGCATGTAGCACCAGAGGAAAATGAAAAAATAGGAGACTAAGCTCAGCTTCAGTTTTCTGTACAGCCCGCCGAAGACTGCCAGCAGTACAAATACCATCGCCATTTCCGTCCACCATACCTGCATATCATGCGGATTAATAAAGGACCACACCATCAGCCCTAGAAGGGCAGCCAGCATCAGCATTAAGGTAATAGCACGCGTACTCATGGAACTCAGGGAAACTCTTCGCGCTGTCGATTATACAGATGGCATTCCCCCGGTGCAATACAAAAGAATAGTTTAATGGCTGTTATTAACATTAAGGGATAAAAATTATACCCAAGTTTCTACTACGACGCTTATCTTTGCTTTCTATCAAATGTATTAGGGTAAATGGCAAGTTTTTAAGAAAAAGCAATTTTTTAGCAAAAAAGTGGCGGATTGACCTCTTCGGTGCAGTTATATATAATGAAGATAGTTTATTTAATCGGATGCGTTTTTTCTTTACTAGACACAGCCGGGAGCTCCACCAGCAATGCGCGGAGTGGTTTCTGGCGTGTCGTCATCGCCTGATAGCTTTTACCGAGCACCAGATTGATAGCATGACTGATGCCGAGCACTTGTTGTCCTCTGTCATGGGGAAAGTGGTAGCTGCTATAGTCCGCCGGAATCTTCCTCAGGAAGAATGGCTGCCCTATACTTACACGGCTATCCGAAATGCTGCTATTAGTCAGAAAAAGAAAAATGCCCGTCGCTTTGAAGCGGAGCTGAAATACGGGACTGATGAGCCCAGTGCCGTTGAACTCCCGGATAGCGATATTTACGAACACTTGCGGCATCAGCTCTCGTGCTTGCCTCAATTAACCTCGCGCATTGTCCGTATGAGGATATGGGAAGAGCTTAGTTTTGCCGAAATCGGCAGACAGCTTAATATGCCGGAATCCACCGTGAGAGCTCGTTACCAATCAGCATTGCTCCAACTCAGAAAACATATCTCCGAAGACTTAACATGAACAAGCCCCCATACAGCACAGAAGACGTTGAAAACATCTTGCGGGAACTTGCCGCGCAGGATAGAAGAACTCCTATGAGTGATGAGTTCACGGAAAAAATGCTGCGGCTGATAGATGACGAGGTGGAGCGAGGCCTGAACCGCAAGCTCTATAAGCGTATGGCCCAAGTAGCAGCAAGCGTTGCCCTATTAGCTGTGGTTGGCGTGGTTCTGATGCGCTCGGCTGTGAATACACCGGAAGCTTCATTAACTAAAGCCCCTGAGCAGAAAATTGTAGAGCATCCATTGCCTTGCCAGATTGCATTGAACGAGCTGGACGCCTTAAAAGACGGCATGCAGCCGGCTACCGATTTGCCTCAATCAGAGGATGATGGGGCTTCAATTTCCTCCGGGCAATTCCGGGTTACTGTGTGTGTGGATACGTTATGAGTTTTTTACGATGAATCAATTATTTCCCATCATCTGCTTACTATTCATCTTGCTGTGCGGGGGACGCTCCATCTCCTTGACCGCAGCGGAGCCTGCCCCCTGTCGCTGGGAGATTGTGTCGGAAATCTATCTCGGTGTGCAGTCCCACGAGCTTAGCCCGGAGGAGAGGCAAGACTTGGTACGCTACGGAGTTCCGAAACGCCAAGGCTTGAAAGTGGTGGGCATTGCCCCGGGAAGCCCTGCAGAGCGTGCGGGAATGCAAGTGGGTGATTACATCCTCAAGTATAACGGCGCATCCATTAAATGCCCTGCGGATCTACTGCTGGCTATGAGAAACACACAGCCGGGGGAATATGGTCACTTCGATATCTGGCGAGCGGGTGCCAGAATGCCGCTACCCGTGCTTGTTGGGGCGTTGCCACAGCCCAGAGTTCTGGGCTATATCACATTTAAACAAGATGAATTACGCCGTGGCGCTGAGTTGCAGCAGAAGCAGAAAGAACTGGCCGTTTTGCTGAGTGCCAATGTGCCGAGTCTTGCGGACACTCGCTCTGTGGTGCGTGAAATCCACCACATTCTCCCCTCAGCGCAAAGAACCGGTAGCCTGCGCTTGTATTATAGAGTGCCGGGCGGGCAATTCTCTATCACTGCTTACCCGGATAAAATAACCGTGGCCTTGTACCTGACCGAATCTACGGAAACATACCATATCATGAAGCAAGGCGATTCTCTACCGGCGCATGTGCGGGCAATTCTCAGAATGGCTGCCGATAATTAAATGCATTTTCTGCAATTTTTTGCTGCGGATTCGTCAGCGAGATGTGTTAACATAGGTGTAAGGAGATAAAATAATGCGGAAGAAAACAGTTACAACAATTATAGTTGCTGTCATTCTTACTCTAGCTACTGCCGGAGTGGGGGCGGTGCTGTATCAGAAAGAATACAGGCTGCATTCCCCTATTTACAGTGTTGAAGAACACCGCTTGGAACGCCTGAAGGAAAGAGCCGCACTCTGGCCGGATGATTGGGCGGAGCGAGAACTGGTGCTGCATACCGGCTGGACGGAGGAGGAGAGCCGCGCCATCCGCAGGATGGATGCCTACCTGCGCCATGGCTACTATGAAGCGTCAGTAGCCCGGAATGAGCAGCTCAAGCAACGGATAGCAGCGGGCGTTATTGTTCCCTGTCCCTGTGGTTTCAATGTTCCCTATTCCGATGCAGCCCTGCTGCTGGCCAACAAGGCTAAAAATGCGCCTGTGCGTCTGGCCCTATTACAACTGGCGGCCACATGCAAGGTGGATACAGGGGAAAACGCAGAACGCATTAACATGGCGCTGGAGGCTGCTCTGTGCCGGGAATGGGAACTTTCCCGCGCTCTGGTTCGCATGGGATGTAGTGCCTCAACTCCATGCAAAGGAGTTGCTTATACACTTATCAGCCATGTCAAATACACCGATATACCCACGGAGGAGTTGATTCGATTTCTGGAGTTTTTCCACCAACGGGGAGAACGTATCTGGTACGATAGCAGAGATATCTGCCACACCGCCTGCCTGCGCAATACCCCGCAGAAAATCGTGCCCCACGGTCACGGGCAGAGATTGGTGGAAGAAAGTTTCCTTCCGGCGCAGGGCGGCGGTATGGAGGTATTGGAATGGGCCTGTGATAAAGGTCTGCTGACAGAGCTCGAATGGCGCGATGTGTTGGACATTCCCGGCGTCTTACCCCTGATTCAG
>JAFWZG010000102.1 GCA_017517385.1 Akkermansia sp. | reverse complement strand
TTCGTACAGTCGGGATTTCCCCTCGAACTTCCTTTCCCACGGTTCGTTACCTCCCCGCAGTTGTTCTTCAGGTCTGGGATTCCGCATCATCGCGGCTCCACGCGGACTTTCACCGCAGTGCGCATATCGCGTCGGTCGTACCGAAAAAGCCGCGGCCTTCATCAGGCCGCGGCGTAGGGGAAAAAACTAATTTATGCTAATCTGTCAGCGAATCCATTAAATAGCCCGGTAGCGGGCCACCCCGCGCCGATTTAATTCGCTTTATATCTTTCTAATGAGCAAAAATCATAGACGATAGGCTACTCCGCAAACTCACGGCGTAAGCGCGACAAGGCTTCATTCGCCTCATGGGTTCCTAATTGGGCCATTTGGTCACAGAATAGCCGAAGGAGAGTTCTCTGGGCATTATTCCACTGACTCCAGTAGCAGAAAGAAAGATGAGGAGGCGTCATGTGCATCCAAAAACGGCACAGAGCTTCCAATTCCTCCGGGCGATTGATATCTGCGATGCAATTTTTCACCTGTTCCGTAAAGTCATCTTTCAACTGCCCCACTTGGTCTGCGGCGTCGTGCGGCCAGAGCAGCCAAGGCCAGAAGGCTCAGCGTCGCCGTGGTGGGCTCGGGAACGGCCTGCTGCAGATATACCACATCTGCGATGGAATCATACACCAGTAGGGTGTATTCATCAATGAAGTCACAGCCGGTAAGATAGCGCTCCGCGCGGGTGAAGTAGATACCGGAATCACCGCTCGTCGTCACATTATCAAGGCCAAAGTGAACACTGCCCACACCGCTGAAGAGTACCAGTTGAGTGTTCCCGGTCAGTGCGTCGTAACTAATGTCCGTCGTTGTGCTGAAGGTCAGCAAGCTGTTTTCCATGGTATCAAACACCAGATGGCCACCGTTCAAATGGGTATGAGCCTTAGACGTTTCATAAGTAGCACCACCCGCAAGTGTCACACCACCATTTGCCTGCACGGTGCCGGCTGCCTGAAGGTTAGCCGCGATGGCAACATCAAACTGCTTATCATAAGTGAGTACACCGCTTCCAAGCTGATGATAATTACTAATTGCAAGCTGAGCATCACCATTTGTCAGGAGCGATTCTTCCGCGTCAAAGGTAGAACTGTTCTGGAGCGCACTGAGAGCATAGCCAAACTCCGTCTCCAATGCTTGCACGGAGAAAATAGCGCCGGCTTCAATGCTCACGGAGCCATCCGTTGTGACTGCAGCGGCAGTGTTCTGGGTGGCCTCGCCCATGGAGCGCAGGTGAAGGGTTTCACCGGCGGCGATGTAAATATTACTACCAGTATTGACAGAGGCTTCTCGCCCCGCCACGTGAATGCTACCATCAATAAAGGTACCGGTGTTCACCGTGATGGAAGCCTTATCACCCTCCACACGGAAGTCACCGTTGTAATCTATCATTGAATCAAAGGTAGCGGACGCGCCGGAGGCAGAAGCATCAGACACCACTACCTTGCCGCTGCCGGTGAGCAGTTCAGATTCCGCCGTCACAGCCACACCGTTGATGGCTGCACCGTTAATCAGCAGCGTGCCATTTTCTTCCAGTGTGGTGGAAAGAGCCTTGTAGCCGTTGCCGTCCATGTGCAGAATTCGCTCCGTATCCGTGGTACCGCTGATGACAACATCACCTTGGATATCATTCTCATCCGCCGCAAGGGTGGTCTCCATGCGTTCGCCAGTGAAGCCTTCCTCCACAGTGACTCGCAGGTTGGCATCGTGCTCAATCGTTACAGAGCTTTCGCCGCTTTCTGTGGCACCCAGACCGGTGGCACTCTGCACCTCCACCGTACCGCGGGAGGCGTACGTACCGCCCGTGTAGGAGGAATCACCGCTGAGCACCAGCACGCCCTCACCGGAGTGGCGTACATTACCGCTGCCGAAAATATCGCCACTGAGGGTGAAGGTCGCGGCGGGCCCCACGGCAGAGATAAGGGCAGCGGAATCACCGTCCGTTGCAGCATGGTCACCCCAACGGGCATCACCGCTGCCGGAGATGGTGATATCATTCGCGAGCTCGGTAGGTTCATCTTCGCCATAACCGCTGTTATATGTGAACATAAGGGTAGCACCCTTATGCACATTAACAGCGTTCTCCTGCACATTATCACCCAGCGTACCCCAGCCGCGTACACGGAGTGTACCGCCCACGACTTCTGTTCCACCGGAATAGGTGTTGCTTTGATCCAAAACAAGGGTACCCACCCCCACCTTGCACAGAGAGGCTGCCACCTCATCACTATCGGAGAGCACGCCGGAGTAGATGGCCTCATTGTAACCATCATCAGAGAAACCGGTCACCTTCGTAGCAGGATTCCAGTCACTCGCCTTGACCAGCAGCATCTTGTTGCGGTCTATATCCGTTTCGGCCACATACTCTGTACCGTCTGCATACACGGCATTCACGGCAATGGACCGCAGATTGTGCGTGGCAATCTCCACGTACTCCTCGCCGCCCATGGTGACATAGTTCAGTTCACCATTAGCGCCTTGGCTGTGAATACCAATAAAGTCCGCAAGCGTACCTGCGGGCGTACCTTCCACGCCGATGGTCATGACACCGTCTTTCTGGTTGGTGCTGCCGGAGTTATAGATGCGGGCATCATGTCCCAAGTACAGTTCTGCATTCTCACCGGTCCAGATGATAGCACCGGTACCGGCCACGCCAAAGGCCACGTCGGAAGCCCCCTTGGTAAAACCACTCTGTGTAGAAGAGCCCAACAGGTAGAGTCTGCCTTCGGAAATGCGTGTCCCTCCGGAGTACGTATTGGCACTGCCGGAGATATAGTGCACACCTTCTCCGGTCTTGGTGAGACTACTTGCTTTGTACCCCTCACTGGAGGTAACGTTAGAAACCTCACTGATAGTACCGCTAAATACCGCATAGCCAAAGCCCGTCGTGCTCATGAACTGGTCATAGGACTGCGGCTCATCCTTGTCCTTATCCATGTAATAGTCACTATAAGCAGACCCAAGGGTCGTATTCAGCGTAAGTTCTGTATCATTCAGGATGACACTGCCCGCACCGCTCAGCGTACGAATAACCGGAGAGAGCGCCCCCTCCTCCGAGCGCACAGAATTCAGGTACAGCGCGGTTCCGTCCGCCATCACAATGTCGGTTTCGCGGCTCAGACTTCCCTTATCGATGTAGAAATCACCCTGATGTACCAATATCGTACCCTCGGAAAGCCGCACATTTCGGGCAACAAAAGTACCCAGACCTTGCTTGGTGAAGGTATAGCCATTTAAATCAAGGATAGTTTCTCCCAATTCATAGCTACTCATGTGGAGAACCTCATGATTCATCACCCCGACAGAGGCACTGCCCGTGAGCGTGACAACGGGAAGAGAAACCATGCTGGTGGAGAGCGCTTTATCGTCATCCGTTTCCGTTCCCTTGAAGATAGCGCCCTGGCCATCCACACCGTCGCCGCATATTTCTGTTATGAAGCTCAGACCGTCGTAGGCGGATGACGCCACATACTCAGACTCTACCGGATAACCGGTAAGATCCAAAGTCGTACCGCTCGTCACCGTGATAGTGCGGTCATCCTCATCGTTATCGGGCTCGCCAATGACACTGGTGGACACCTTCAGCGTCGCACCATTCGTAAGCTCGATATTGCGCCCGAAGTTTGCACCGTGTCCAATCACCTC
This sequence comes from Akkermansia sp., assembly GCA_017517385.1. Classification (GTDB taxonomy): domain Bacteria; phylum Verrucomicrobiota; class Verrucomicrobiia; order Verrucomicrobiales; family Akkermansiaceae; genus Akkermansia. The sequence continues at coordinate 5,977 of JAFWZG010000102.1, read as the reverse complement.
GACCACACCCTTACCGCGAATCTCAAGGGTTTTGGTGGGATCCATATCAATATCAAAATACCCGAGGGACAGCACGGCATGGGCCCCTTCTTCCATAATAAATCGGTCGAAACCAGTCACGATGATGGAATCCTCAGAAGCGATGCCGTCAGCTGTACAACTCCCCAGGTTATATATAGCGGACTCCGCAAAATGAAGCGAGCTTGTATAATCGCCAATGAGTTCGACGTAGTTCGTACTCTCCATGCCACCGTAAATACCGGCTTTAAGATCGAAATCAGCACCATGACCAAGTACGAACTTGCTGTACAGATTTACCAGTACGTTACCTTCAATCTTGGCGAATTCCACAGTACCGTCATAGTGCAACCAGCCCAGCCCCGCAGCATCTACTCGGAACGCCGTGCCACTGATAAGATCCATCTCGATATTACCATTCACATGGCCGGCATTTGAGCCACCCACCAGTCGAGACTTAATCTCGGCATTGCCTTCCATACGGACATAAATATCGCCATTGACCTTACCACGCTCACCACCGCCGAAAACACGCAGATGTTCGCCTCCGAGAGTGCCACTGGTAATCACCAGCTCTGTGGCGCGAATGCGGCCGTTCACTACCTGAGTACCTGTGAGGGTGGAGTGCATGCCGGCAGCAAAGATTTCACCGATTCTTCCGCCATCTACAAAAACATGTGAAGTCCCCTCCTGACTCGATGGGACAAAAAGAACCCACTCATCATAATTAGACTCTTCATTTCTTCTGATTATACCACCGCTCGAAGCCCCGAAAACAGTGTAAATCTCTCCTTTCCGCACCGTCACAAAGCTCTCGGCCGCCTGATTACACCAACGAGAACCACCAATAATGAACTCCTTAGCCCAAAGAGATCTGTCACTAATTTTTTTCGTGGAGTCATTGATAACGGCTTTGTCGGGATTTAGTGAGGCGCCAGAGTCTATCAGTATATGAGTTGCAGCAGTCTGAGTAATCCCGGACCAACTGGCATTCCAATCGAATAAACCACCTACAATGTTTCTGATGGAGGAGCGGTCCTCTATCCACACCTCATGATCTTTTGCCAGAATATTATCCCCCTCATTGCGACTGCCGGCGACGAGCTCACCAGTTGCCACGGAAGCTAGTGTCACCACGATAGCCTTTCCGTTATTAACTTGAGCGGAATTTTCCGCATTCACGATAGAGCTATACCTGTAATAATCCAGATTATAGTCTTCACCCGCGGCCAATTCAATTTCTCCGATATTTTCACTGACATACCGGCGGGAGATGCCGGGGGCATTTTCCTTCTTGCCCCAGCGCTCATCCCACTGCGGCATACCGACGGAGCTATCTACCTCAGTAATATTTCCCTCTGCATCATAGGCAAGTATTTTACCTACACTCAGGGTGAAAGAACCATCCTCGTTATCGGAGAACACGGCACCAATGCCGGAAGCTAAGCCACCGGTCAAGTTTACACCGTTGATAGAAACCCGATCAGATGTAAACTTTTGCGCCGTTAAATTACCATTTTCAACCGAGTCAATCAATTGATACTGGTATACGCCGTCACCTTCTGGCTCATTATATTTAAGCTGACCTATTTCAACGTGAGTTATATCAGTCAACGAGAGATTGCCTTTATTGAGGAGCGTACTCTCAAACACAATACTTCCGGAGAGCGTGTAGGAAGCGTCAGCATTCACCTCAACCCCCGAGCCTATTGTCACATTCTCCAAAAGATAAGAGTTCGCCGCATCAGAGGAAGCTAATGTAACGTGAGACAACGTCACGTTATCCTTCGCCTCAAAATCAATAAGCTCAAGATATGAGAGATTGGCATTACCCTGAACCTGCAACTGAGTCGCGCTACCTTTTGCCTCATCAGAGGCGCCTCTGATACCGGCGGCATCCATCGTTACATTTCTGAGCGTAGCAAATTCCTCCGATGCAATAACAGACACCGTATAGTTAAATCCATCAGCATTCGGGCCCATCTTCACCTCAACATCACCTAATTCAAGATAGCCATTCGAGCCAACCGTTACCGTGCCACCCACTGCTACGGATTCAAGGAATTTAAGAGTACCGGCTTTTACATCTATATCCCCCAATGCAGTCTCAGCCGTTACGTTATTTTTCAGACCGAACTCCACTGTAGCACCGCCGTCCTTGTGGATAATCGTGCCCTCAGCCAGTAAGCCATCCGTATCAGCAAACAGCGTATATTTGGTTTTATCTGCTTCAAAATAAACAGCCCCCGGATTGACAACACCCTGTACATAAACAGTTTCCGACTCGTCATTCAAGTCACTAAAAATAGCCGTCTTGTAATCGGTGTTTTCATTATAATTGCTATGACCGCTCCAGTTCCCGTCCGTATTTGTCACGGACCAAACAGGACGCTGGCTATTATCCCCTTGGCCTTCCCACACATTGCCCATGAGGGTCTTCATGTAAAGCAAGCCACTTTGGGAATCAAACTCAACCTTATACTGAGACGCATGAAGCTGGACCCCATTGTGCAGTACGTTGAGTGTGATACCGACACGAGAGGAAAGACCGGTCAGGAGGTTATAGGTACGCAGAGTATCCAGCTCCTCAGCGAATGAGATGGTAAGCGTACCGGAACCGATGGCTTGGTTCTTGGTGACATGCAGGGCAGCATGTTCAGCGGAGAATGCATCCGTATCGGAGATGTTGGAAAAGAAAAGAGTTGCACCACTGTTGAAAGTGAGAGAGTCGAGATAGACGGCCGTATCCGTATCCAGCGACAGCGTGCCGCCGTTGAGAGTGACTCCGGCCTCAGTCAAAGCACCGGCGTTCTGCAGCGACAGTGTGGAATCCGCCCCCACCGTCACCGTGCCGGAGAAAGAGTTAACACCAGTGAGCGCCACCGTTCCCTCACCGGAAAGTTGCACTAGACCGTTGCCGGAAAGCTTGCCGGAAATATCCAGAACGCTGCCGGACTGTTTGGAACTAATTTCCAGCGTATGGTCTACCACCATGTTGGCTGTGACGAAGTTATCCGCCTTAGCATAGGTAATGCCGGCACCATCGGCAAACACCAAAGCGGAACCTTCAGCCTCTCCCGTAATTGAAGATGCAGAAGAAAGAGAAATAGTATTGGTGGCAGATATGTGCTGCGTGGTCGAGCCGATATTCAAGTGAGAGCTATTCTTCAGCACAATTTCACCCGAACCATCCGCCATGAAATCACCAGCCCCCTCAGCCAGATTCAACTTACCGTTGTCAAGAGTCAGCGTACCGTGTACCGCTTGGTAGGAGTCCTGGATTGTTACAGAGCCTTTACTGACGGAAAAATTCCCCAGATTCTCCATGTGCGCTATTTCAGCCGAGCGGGTGCGGGAAGTAATGGACAAATTCGTGTAGCCGGATTCACCCTCCTTGCGGTATATCGACATGTTGGCAATCGTGCAATCAGTACCGAAAGAAAGAGCGGCGTCATCACCATACAAATACACATTGTAACCGCGGTTATAGGTAGCGCCGTGGGCGTCCAATGCCAAAGTACCGGCCAGATTAATAACCGGGACGGTGGAAGTCGACAGCGAGATTGAGGCCGAGGCAGTTTGCAAGCGTACATGAGCCCCCTTATCTACCGTAAGGCTGCCCACGTGCAAGTGATCAAAACACACCTCATGCTCTTGCGTATTGACGCTGAGATTGCCGGCGGTTACGACGCCTCGGTAATGCTGCTCGGCCGTACCGCCGATAGTTATACCCCCCTTCTCACCGACGGTGAGGTTTCCGGTGACATTGACTAGCTCATCATCATAGGACGCACCGGCCTTAGCACCGGCACTCACAGCAATGACCATCCCCTGTGCTGTCACATTTCCGAAAATGTTCAGGCTGCCGGCCTCCGTAGCAGAGCCGGCGTCCACGGTAAAGGAGCCTAACACCGTCACATCCGCATCAATGGTGGTGTGGCTGGTACCAAGTTCCATGTTCTCCACCACGGTGGTCGCTCCGAGCAGTTCCAGAGTTCCCTTACCGGAAGTCGTCATTCCCCCCTGAACGACAAGCTGGTCGTGGAAGATAACAGCGCCCGCACCAGTATTAATAGAAGCGTTACCCAGAGTGGCCACACGACCACCGCTGAAGCTATAGCCGCCATCCGTGATACCGAGATTCATCACCACCAAGTCTTGCGTAACGATAATGTCACGGTTAGCGGCATCCGCCCCGAAAAACACGTTAGAAAGCGAGGTAAAGGCTTCACTGCCGGTGCCGTCGGGCTGAGAGCTCCAGTTAGCAGAAGCAGAGTTCCACTTATCATCCTCAGAGCCGATCCAGTACAGGTTACCTTCGTGCTCACGCTTGATGGTTACCATACCTGCCTTTGTGGATTCCACTGCGGCGCTGTTCACCGTAATACCGCTGTATACGAAATGAGCAGTATCCCACTCCAACAACGTACCGGCGGCACTGTTGATGGCGGCATTATCAATGAGAACCTTATCACCACTTGCAAGGCCGTGCAAATCAAAGCATACATTATCCACCGTCAGGGTTCCCCCGGCAGCCACGCTCATATCTCGCTGGCTCTGCGTCTTCTCAAAGGTGATGTAGCCGCGCAGGGTGCTCTCCCCGGCAAAGGAAACATTCTGCAGAGTGGCATATTCCGTGGTAGTACCGGCATGCAGAGTTACATTTGTCAGCACGGCAGCATTCTCGCCATCTGCGGATTTGATGATATTATGCGCTACCGCAACGTTACCGGAAACAGCTCGGTCAATTTCACCCGTAACCAGCATTTCCACGTTTTCAAGCGTACCGCCCTTGATTTCATTAGCACCCACGTCCAACGAGACATCAGAGCCGAGCACAAGTGCACCTTCTGTAACAGTTACGCCGGTAATGGCACCATGGGCAGCCCCTGTGATGCTGAGCGTACCTGCTCCGGTTTTCACGAAGGAGCCATGTTCATAAGCATGATGTTCGTGAGATCCGGTGAAAGAGGTCTCGAGGATACCTGTGGTCAGCTGCTCACCTGCAGACACCTGAATCTCCAGCGGTACGGAGGTGGAGCCTATCACCAACACACTATCAATTCTAGCAGATTGCTGCGCAACCAAGCTCTCTGTCACTACCATATCACCACCGCTGAACTGATAACCGCGGTCAGTAATCTCAACCGTAGAAGCAGACACCCCATCTGCTGTAATCTGCACGGACTTGTTCATGCCTGCCCCCTCACCAAACACGACATGATCACCGGCGGCAAAAGCCGTTTCCTCCGAGTTAGCATTCACCCAGGCCTCTGCATTAAACGTATCCCACACGGCGGACTCGCCGGAAGCGGAATCCCAATAAAGAGGAGTCTCCGCAAGTGTCACACCGGAGTATACATACAGCGCCGGCTGCATATATGCGTCCCGAATAGCATCAGCGGCGATAGTCATTCCAGGCACACAAACTAAGGCCATCAATGCTTTAAAAAACTTCAAAGGAAGGTGAAACTTCATACATTCACAAGTTTATTATTGAACAAGATCCACGTCAACAGACTCTTCACTAAACTAAAAACGGCAGGCTGCAAATCGCACGCAGCAAGAGTATCATACAAACAAACATCAGACAAGCCTATTTATCGGCACAAGTCACTTTTTTTCAACACGCATTGCCTCAAAAATCCGGTCACCGAACTGACACTTCCCACGAGTTCGGCTGACACGTGAAAAGCCGGATGCCTCATAAATCGGGCACTAACATATACCCATATCGCTCAAAATGAGCAAACAAGCAACAATAATGTTACTGAATTCAAACGCAGTAAAGTATCGAAAGACGCACTCACAATTGAGCAGGGGGCTTTCGCCCCCTCTCACACCACCGTACGTGCCATTTATGGCATACGGCGGTTTCTCGGCGTGTGATTGGTCCCGGAGCTAATGTTCCTGCCGCAACTCTTTTATCTCTCCTCGCCGGATACCCTGTCAACTCCTC
>JAFWZG010000026.1 GCA_017517385.1 Akkermansia sp. | reverse complement strand
TATTTGATATGGGACAGCAGGAACCGCCGAGAGATTCTCCCCCCCTAATTCCTAAACCTTTTTTCAAAGAAAATCATCCATACATCCAGCAATCATGCGCCATAGAGGCTCGTTATCGAGCCTCTATGGGATGGCAATGATGTGCTCTCCGTCCATCCGCTGAAAAAAGAACCGGCAGAGACCCCATCTCAGAGGGGGCTCTGCCGATTGAACTTGTTTCTTTGCTGAGATGTCTTACTTGGACACGTTGAAGCGGAACTCCACCACGTCGCCGTCCTGCATCACATAGTCCTTGCCTTCGATGCGGAGCTTGGCCTGCTCTTTTGCCTTAGCCATGGAGCCACAGGCCACGAGGTCATCATAAGCCACTACCTGAGCGGCGATGAAGCCACGCTCAAAGTCCGTGTGAATCACACCGGCGGCTGCGGGGGCCTTGTCGCCGGCATGAATCGTCCATGCGCGGGTTTCCTTCACACCGGTAGTGAGATAGGTGCGCAGACCCAGCAGGTGATACACGGCGCGGATGAGATCGCTCACGCCGGAATCCTCCACGCCCAAATCATTCAGGAACATGGTGGCTTCTTCTTTCGGAAGCTCGGAAAGCTCTTCTTCGATTCGGGCGGAAATCACGATAGCCTCGGCATCATGATGCTCAGCCACATACTTACGCACAGCGGACACATACGGGTGGGCGTCCGGATTCTTCACGGCGTCTGCCAGCTCGTCCTCGCTTACGTTGCAAGCGAAAATGCTCTTCTTGTTGGAAAGAAGGAAGAACTCTTTCATCAGCTTGCGCTCGTCATCGCTCACCTCCAGTGTGATAGCGGGCTTGCCGGCGTCCAAGTGCGGCAGAAGCTTCTCGATGAGCTCCACCTCGGCCTTAGCCTCCTTGTCACCACCGCGGGCCTTCTTCACGCGGCTGTCCTTGCGCTTCTCCATGGCGGCGAGGTCGGCCAGAATCAGCTCGGAGTTAATGATTTCGATGTCGCGCACGGGGTCTACATTACCCAGCTCATGAATGATGTCATCATTCTCGAAGCAGCGCACCACTTGCACGATGGCGTCCGTCTCGCGGATGTTGGAAAGGAACTTGTTGCCCAGGCCGGCGCCCTCAGCGGCACCCTTCACAAGACCGGCAATATCCACAAACTCAATCGCCGCCGGCACAATCTTCTCCGACTTGCTCATCTCGGCCAGCACCTGCAGACGCTCATCCGGCACCTCCACCACGCCCACATTCGGGTCAATCGTGCAGAAGGGATAGTTCGCGGCCTCCGCCTTGCGGGAGCGGGTTACTGCGTTGAAAAGGGTCGATTTGCCTACATTCGGAAGTCCTACAATACCTGCCTGTAACATAACGCCGGGGAATATAGCCTATTAGCCCATATAAGTCAATCCCAAAATGAAGAGCCGCCCTGATGGCGGCTCTGAAGTAAGGCTGGGAATCAGCTGATGATATTCCCCAGTAGGTCACCTTGGCGGGCAAATGTCTCCACACAGTTCTCGGTATTCTTCACCAAGTCTTCCGCCAGCTGCACGCGTCCCGGCTCAAAGAAGGTCATCACTGTGGAGCCGCCGAAAGCGAAGTAGCCTTGCTCGTCGCCCTTCTGCACAGGCTTGCCAGCCTCGTAGGTCTGGAAGATGGCGCCCACACCCGTGGCTCCCACGGCAAGGTGCAGCACATCACCCATGTGCGGGGTGCGCAGCACGGTAAGCTCGCGCTTATTGGTCCACAGCCAGGAAAGCTTGCGGCGCAGGCAGTATGGGCTCACACTGGCGAGCGGCCCCGGTATGCGCACCGGCGCTTCAGGTGTGCCCTCCGTCACGAAGTGGAAGCGGTGATAGTCCACTGGGCACAGGCGGCTGAGCACCACGGCACCCTGCGCATATTTTTCTGCCAGCTCAGGGCTGCCCAGCAGGGCAGGCAGGTCAAACTTCTGCCCCTTCACGAAAGCTCCGGTCATCTCTGCGGCATTCTGCCAGCCGCTGTGGCGACCATCTGCTGGCAGTGCCACCGTGTTACCCTCACAAATGGGGCGTGCGCCGGGCTTCAGCTTGCGGTAAAAGAAATCATTGAAGCACTTGTACTCCTCCAGCGGCAGCGCGACTTCATCCATATTAATGTTATACTCGCGCACGAAATCCGGCAGCGACTTCGCGGAGCCCGGGGAATTCTTCATGGCGCCTAGCAGGCGTGAGAAAAAGGCTCGCTTCACCAGCACATGCAGGCTCACCTGCCCAAGGGTGGTGCCATATACCCAGCGCAGGGATTTCTCACCCAGCACCTTCTCTTGCTCCATCTGTTCTGTATAACGATTGTAAAATGTGATGCCCTCGCTGCTCATGCAGCCATCATAACACGCGCCACAGAGGGAGTCAAGCCCAACAGAAAGGCCGCAATCATATTCAGACTGCGGCCTTCCCTTAAAGCGATTTTGTACGCCTCCTTACAGCTCCACGTTGCGCATATCGCCCGTGTTCTTGAAGGCCAAGTGGAAGGAATAGGCCTTCTCCAAGCTGTGCGGCGTGTGCCCTGTGGGGGTAAGAGCCACATATTGGCGGAGCAGGGGGCGGTACTCTGGGTGTGCGCAGTTCTCGATGATGAGCTCGGCGCGCTCGCGGGGGGATTTACCTCGCAAATCCGCTATACCTTGTTCCGTAATGAGAATCTGCACGTCATGCTCGGTGTGGTCCACATGGCTCACCATGGGCACGATGGCCGAGATGGCGCCGCCCTTCGCCACGGAGGGGCAGCTGAAAATCGTGATGGCTGCGGCACGGGCGAAATCGCCACTGCCGCCGATGCCGTTCATAATCTTGCTGCCGAGAATGTGCGTGCTGTTCACATTGCCGAAGATGTCAGCCTCCAGCGCGGTATTCATGCAGATGAGGCCCAGCTGGCGCACGATGGCGGGGTTATTCGTCATCTCCGTGGGGCGCAGCAGGAGTTTGTCGCGGTAGAAATCAAAGTTCTCGTACACCTCCTCCATAGCCTCATCGCTCACGGAGAGGGAGCAGCCACTGGCAAAGGTCACTCGCCCGCTGCGTACAAGCTCCAGAGCACTCTCCTGAATTACCTCGGTGTACATTTTCACCGGGGGAATTACCTTGGAGCGGCCCAGTGCCTTCAGCACGGCGTTCGCCACGTTACCCACGCCGCTCTGTATCGGCAGGAACTCCGGCGGTACGCGCCCTGCAGCATATTCCTGCTCCAAGAACTTAATCACATTCTCGCCAATCTTATCCGTCACCTCATCATTTGGGCGGTACGGCGCCAAACCGTCCTTCTGGTGAGTCATCACCACGCCCACGATTTTTTCTGGATCCACCTGCACCCATGGCGTCCCAATCTTCTCCTCGGGGGCCACCAAGGGTATCGGCGTGCGGTTGGGTGGGTCCTCCGGTATAAAGATATCATGTATTTCAGCCAAGCAGGGCTTGTGGTAGGTATTCAGCTCCAGGATGATGCGATCCGCCATCAGGCAGAAATCCGCAGAGGAACCCTGACTCATGGTGAACACCAGCTTGCCGTCATCCGTCACATCACACACCTCTACAATGGCTGTCTTCACGCGCGGGATGATACCATAGCGCATGTTCTGCGCGAAAAGGGATATATGCGGCTCTATGTAGGAAACCTCCGCGCCGTTAATTTGGGCGCGCGTGTGCGGGCATGACATGTACGGCATTCGCATGCTTACGCATTCCGCCTGTGCCAGCTCGCCGTCCACCACGGGGCTGTTGGAGGCGCCGCACATCACCTTCAGCATGAACGGACGCCCGGCGGCATGCTCCGCCTTTGCTCGTTCTGCTATGGCTTTTGGCACCACCTTCACGGCGCCGGCTTCAGTGAATCCGCTCAGCCCTATACACTCGCCGTCCTCTATCAGCGCAGCGGCTTCTTCTGCTGTTAATATCGGGTAACGCATAATTCTTCGAGCTAACTCTACCTCAATGCTAGAGCTAAGTCAAGTTTCTTTTCGCTTTTTCTCCTTATTTGGAAAAAATTAACACAGCACTCCGGCATATTCCCGGCCGTTCTAGGGGTGAAAGGCGGGGAAGAATGCTCCGGAATGCTGCAGGTTTAGAGGGGGGGAGCTTAGAGGATATATTGTGAAATCATCCGGCTGAGGCCAAGGATATCACAGCTTCCTTTCAGTTCAAAACGCACCTGACCGATGCCACCGCTGAAGAAGAGGTCCAGCTCGCAATCCAAGTCAAAGGTACCGGAGGTTTCCACCGAGTAGGCCTGAAGCTTGCTGTAGGGCAGGGAGGTATAATCCACCTTTTTGCCGGTAATGCCTTGCACATTAATGGCAATCACGCGTTTATTCGTGAACACCACGGAATCTCGGATAGCTTTGAATGCCGCCACGATTCCCTCATTCTCCACGAGCAGGGGAGCCACGCGGGGGTAAAGGGTGGCCGGATCGGTGGGGGAGAGTTTGAACAGACTGCCGTTTTTGAAATCAATCATAAAAGAGAGTGCAGCGGGGTTGTATCGCCGCACTCTGTATTATATCAATATTTGAGCTTCTAACAAGCGGAAATTAACGCATGAACTGCGTTTTCACCGCTGTGGATTTCAGCTGGGGCAGAATATACTTGTGCAGCTCCACCTCAGCCTGCGTGGCGCCGAATTCCTGCACACAGCAGGCGGCCAGCTTGCGGGCCAGCGTCTCCAGCAGCACTGTGGGCTCAGCGGCGGCCAGCTCAGCCAAGCGGCGGGAGAGGGCATCATAATCAATGGTGCGTGTAATGTCCTCCTGCATGGCATCAAAGGCGCAGGGCGGCGTCAGCGTGATATCAGCCGTGAGGCGCTGAGGCATGGCGCGCTCCTCCTCCGGCACGCCGATGCGGCAGCGGAGCTCCAGCCCGTGCAGGCAAATGCGGTCTGCAGCCGGGGCAGGGCATTTAGCCAGCAGCGCCTGCAGGGCGCCGAGGTGTGGCACGGTCAGCTCCGGCTCGGATTCCGCCAGCTGCTCCGCATTGTTGTAGCCGGTGAGGGTGCCGATGCCGGTCACGCCGGCGCAGTGCGCGGCGCGGATGTCATGCTGCATATCGCCCACGAAAGCGGTCTCCTCAGGCTTCAGGCCGTGCTGCTTCATGAGGGTGGGGATATAATGCTCCTTATTATGAATGCCGGAGTGAATGTGCTCAAAGTAATCATACATGCCCAGCTCGCGCGCCTGCTCCTCAAAGGCTTTCGGGTCCATGCTCGTGAGGATGAAGCAGCGGATGCCGCGGGCAATGCAGAACTGCACGAACTCGCGGGCATGCGGAATCAGCGTCACGCCTATCGTGGACTCCGCAAAGGCCTTGCGGTAATAATTCTCCAAATCCTCCAGCTTGGCCTCCGGAATCTTCACCGCGTAATAATCAGGGTACGGCAGCTGGAACTCCGCACGGAAGGCCGGCCTATCCAGCGGCGCGCGCTCGTACTGCGCCAGTACATAATTCGTAGCCTCGATGGTCAGCGCCATATCATCGCACAGCGTGCCGGACCAGTCAAAAATCAGATTGCGGAACACAGGGAACTCTCCTTTGTTTAATATGCTTGCTTTATCGTATGCGCCACTTGCCCTTTATCTGGAGGCGCGTCTGTTTCTGGCGCCGGAGCCGCTTCTGCGCAGGCGCTGCTGCTGCTGTCGGCGGATGGAATCACGCAGCTCCCTATTTACGAAGGGATTATCCTTCCCGAACCGTGCCCAAGGGCCGCCCGGAACAAGGGAGAAATCCACAAAGCGCCAGTGCACCACGGCCATACCGCCCTGAATGCCCAAGTAATCACGCACGGCAGGTGAAATATCAATGCCTGCGCCGCGGTTGGACGTGTTCTTGGGCCTCGCATTGCCGAACACATACTGCCAGTCATCCGTCACGAAGGGGCCGCAGTCCTCCCACTGGGCAAAGCAATAGCGCCCATTGTAATAAATCTGCACCCACGTGCCACGGCATACGGACTCGTACCGCCCCTGCTTATCGCGGCGGTACCACGGTATCACGCGCTCCGCCTCAGGCTTGGGGCCACCGCGCTGAATATCATTGTACGGCAGCGCCACATAGAAAGGGTTCAGCCGGGGCGTGAACGCCAGCGGAGCATAGGTGTGCGGGCAGCGGTTCGCCGGGTTCGGGTCATCATAACCGCCGTAGTTATCATCCCACGCGCTGTCCCAGCTGCTGGCCGTATTCGGAGTCGGGTTATTCTGCGTGGGCCTCTCGCCTATGTAGAAATACGTGGCCGTGATATCGAAATGCCAAGGGTATGCACCCGCGCGGGGCGGGGCAGGGTTCGTCTTCGGATCCGGGAAATTCTGGCGGTGGCTCTGGTCCCTCGTCTGGAACACACCGGTGCAGGGGGCCGAGCGGTGCACCGGCGTGTTGTTGCCGGTGCGGGCCGTAGTGCGGCCGGAGGTTGTAGAGGCCGTGGCACCGGTGGTGCGGGGGCGCAAGTTCTGAGTACTTGCACTAGTTTGCGCTTCACCACGGCGCACCACGCGGCCGCGGGTAGTCGCCGCGCGCTCCACCAGCCGCGGGGACGCGCCTCTGCTGCTGTTGCTTGCGGCCTCAGCGGTACCCGGCACCGCCACGCACAGGGCTGCGGCCACTCCACTCAGTATGATTCGGAAAACACTCATCAAAGAATACCTTGTATCATCAGTTAATCCCATCGGCAGAAAACCATCACCAGTTGTGCAGTACACTTGGGCGAGCCATTGGCAGCTTATCCGGAGCATCCAGCGTGTAGTGCAGCCCGCGGCTCTCCTGGCGGCGGATAGCACAATCCACTATCAGCGAGGCCGTCAGCGCCAAGTTCCGCAGGTCAATAATCTCCGGCGTCACGCGGTAACCCCAGTAGTACTCATTAATCTCGCGGTTAATGTTGCGCAGGCGTGTGGCCGCACGCTGCAAGCGGTGGTTCGTGCGGACGATGCTCACATAATCTGTCATCGTGCGGCGCACCTCATCCCAGCAGTGGAACAGAATCGCTAAGTCATCGCGCTCCGCCTTCTCGCCGTGCACCCACTCAGGTATCGGGTACTCCTCCATCTTGTGCGCCAGCGGCAGGCGCGTCAGCATCGTCTCCAGCGCACGCTTGGAAATCACCACACACTCCAGCAGGGAATTACTGGCCAAGCGGTTCGCGCCGTGCAGGCCCGTGCAGCCGCTCTCACCTGCGGCGAAGAGGCCGCGCAGGCTCGTCTGCCCGTTCGTATTCGTCTGAATACCACCGCACTGGTAGTGCGCGGAAGGCACCACAGGAATCATATCCACCTCAGCATCCACGCCATAGCTCTTGCAAGTCTCATAAATGTACGGGAAACGCTCCTTCATGAAGCCCTTGGGCTTGTGGGTCATATCCAAATACATGCAGGGATGCCCCGTGCGCAGAATCTCACTGTTAATGGCTCGGGCCACGATATCACGCGGAGCCAAGCTCTTGCGCGGGTCATACTTCTGCATGAACTCCTTGCCGTCCGGCCCCTTCAGAATACCGCCCTCGCCACGCACCGCCTCGGAAATGAGGAAGGAAAGCCCCTCGCGGTCGGAGGACTTCGGGTTATAGAACGTCGTCGGGTGGAACTGCACAAACTCCATGTTCGAGATGTTCGCGCCCGCGCGCCAAGCCATCGCCACGCCATCACCCGTGGCCGTGCTCGGATTCGTGGTGTACATGTACACTCGCCCCGTGCCGCCCGTGGCCAGCATCACACGGTCACTGCGGAAAATATCCACCTCACCCGTGGCTGGGTCCAGCACATACGCACCCAGCACGCGGTCCTCCGTCACACAGCCCAGCTTAGCCGTCGTGATAAGATCTATCGCAATGCGGTGATCCAGCAGGCGGATATTCGGGTGCTTCTGCACTCGCTCCAGAAGCTTCGTGCTGATTTCCAGCCCCGTCGTATCACGGGCGTGCAGAATACGCCGCTTGCCATGGCCGCCCTCGCGGCCCAGGTCAAACTCGCCATTCTTCTCCGTATCAAAATCCACCCCCCAGTTCAGCAGCTCCTCAATGGCAGCCGGCGCCTCCGTCACAATCGTACGCACCGCCTCCTCATCACACAGCCCCGCGCCGGCATCCAGCGTATCCGCCACGTGCTCCTCGAAGGTATCATTCTTATCAATCACGGCCGCAATACCCCCCTGTGCCTTTGCTGAGCTGCTCACCAAGGGATCACTCTTGCAAAGCACTATGACACTGCCATGACCAGCAGCACGCAGAGCAAAACTCAGCCCCGCCACGCCGCTGCCTATCACGAGAAAGTCTGATGTTATCATCTTATAGTCTAACGTGTGCACCCCAGTATATCATATTCTTCCCTCCTCGTCACGCAGAATATCATCCCACCCCCGAAAAAAAATCATTTTCCCGCCCGCGCCGCACATGTGTCCCAAAGTTTGGGGGAATATAGCCATTGTGTACTCAAAATCAGCGTGTTTTGCCGAATTCTCCTTGGCCGGGTATCATACAGCCCGTTCATTGGCACAATTTTTCTTTTATCCCAACATCGGCGTAAGCCACTTACTTTTAATTCGTAAATCGTAAATTGTAATTCGTAAATCAACGTGTCCCAAATCTTTGGGACACGTATGCCCACGCCCCGGCCCCTCTCCGCTCGCTGCACCCGCCCACGAAAAAGGCTGCAACCCTGTGCGGATTGCAGCCCTTCAAACTTGTTTCGCCTCCTCTCAGGCGCTTTCTGCCGGCGGATTACGCCTGCTTCGGCTTCACCACGGCAATCTTGCCGGAGCGCGTCAGCATCGTCACATCATAATCCTCCATCAGGTTCAGGAAACGCTCGATGCGGAACGGACCACCGTAAATCTCAATCGTCAGCAGCTCACGCGTGGCATCCAGAATACGGGCTCCGAAGATGTTGCACAGCTCCAGAATCTCCTGCTTCTTCTCGCCAAAGCGCACGCACATCAGCACCGCCTCACGCGTCACCGTCGGCTCATCGCGGTAATCAATCACCTCCACCACATTCACCAGCTTACTAAGCTGCTTTATCACCTGGTCCAGCTTCTCGCTGCCCTCGTTCACATCTATCGTCATTCGGGAGAATCGCTCATCCTCGCAGGGTGCCACGTTCAGGGAATGGATATTGTAACCGCGGCCTGAGAACAATCCGGCCACGCGCGAAAGCACGCCAAACTTGTTTTCTACAAGAACGGATATCGTGTGGGAGTGTTGTTTCATCGCTGTCATGTCAGCCGCCATACTATATTATTTCTTCTACCTCGTCAAGCTATTTCACCCGCTCTTTCCCCTTTTTTACAGTCAGTTTGAGAAAAAAATTACAATGCCTTTTAAGAGATTGACAAGTTCTACACTTTTGTTACCATGTTGATATGGACTCACCTAGTGAAAAATATTTTTGGGCTAAAACAACTGTTGATGGTTTGCCCGGCTGTGAGGTGTGGCAGCATAGTGTTGCTGCGGCAGAGGTGGCCAAATGCCTGCTTTCTTTCAGGCCTGACCTGCAAGCGATGCTTCCGGAAGGCGTTGTTTCTCTCATCGGAGTTCATGATGTGGGTAAGATTTCACCGGGCTTTCAGACAAAGTGTGCTATGTGGCGCGGGCCCGAGGGGGATTCAGATGAGCGTACGCTTAAGTGCTGGGCCATGCAGTTTGATGGGAATCATGCGTACATTTCTGGGAATGTTGTTAGGGAGTATTACCGCGATGTAAAAAAGTGCAGGTCTTATAGGTATTGGGGGAATTGTGTAGGAAGTCATCATGGTAGTCCTCAGGAGGGATATTCCTCTGTACGAGAAACGTCTTTGCCGGACGAATGGAAAAACGAATGCCGTTTACTTATCGAGTTTATAGAAAATGAGTATGGTCCGCTGCCTGAGAAAAAATTAAACGGTTCGTTGACTCAGGTGTTGTGTGGTCTGATGGTTGTATCAGACTGGATTGCGTCCAATGAAGTGTGTTTTCCTACAGCCAGACAAGTAGTGCCATGGGGGGAGCGTGCCCGGAAGGCACTCGGAATGATTGGTTTAGCAAAGCCGATGAAGATTAATCGAGGTAAAATGTGGCATGATTTGTTCCGAAGCTGCCCGTCTCCTCATCCGATACAGCAGCACATGTGGAGCTTGGCCCCGGTGAAGGGGATTTACGTAATCGAGGATGCTATGGGGGGTGGAAAGACAGAAGCGGCATTGGCCTTCGCTTATCGCATGCTGGAAAAAGGTGAGGTTAATGGAGTTTATTTTGCCTTGCCCACGCAAACAACATCAAACAGAATCTTCCTCCGCATGAGGGATTTTGTCAATAATTGCGGAATCCCGATAAATGAACAGTCCATGCAGTTGGCTCATGCTAATTCTTGGCTACTGCGTGATACCCTGTACGAACAGGATGGTTCTACTTTTGAGTGCAATCGCTTTGAGCCGCACAATGAACTTAGGCACTGGTTTTCTTCTTCCAAAAGAACTCTTCTTGCGCCATTCGGGGTGGGGACAGTTGACCAAGCTCTGATGGGGGTGGTGGCCGTTAAGCATCGGGATGTCAGAGCTTTTGCGCTGGCTGGAAAACTGGTGATTTTGGATGAAGTTCATAGTTACGATTTTTATACGGGTAATCTGCTGACCTCTCTGGTGAAACAATTGAGGGAAGCTGGAGCAACCGTTGTGATTCTTTCTGCTACGCTTACCAGAAAAAGAACCGCGGAAGTTCTGGGTGTGGGGCTGAATGACATGCCGACCGGTGGCTATCCTCTTGTGACATCTTTGGTTGATAACCATGTCTGCTGTAAATCATTTCAAAGTAGTAGTTTGAAGTGTATAAAACTGCAAACGCAGGAGATTTCGCTTGCAGAAGCTGCTACTCAGGCTTACGAGAGAGCTCAGAGGGGTGAGTGTGTTCTGTGGATTTGTAACACTGTAGCTTCAGCTCAGGAGGTATATCACTATCTTAAGTCCGAATCTCAGGAGGGCGGACCGGAAATTGGCCTGTTGCATGCCCGTTTTCCATACTGGAGAAGGGAAGAACTGGAAAATAAGTGGATAAACTCGCTGGGGCGGGACGCTGCCTCGCGGCCTATTGGTTGCGTCCTCGTTGCTACTCAGGTAGTAGAGCAGAGCGTAGATATTGATGCTGATTTTCTGATAA
Organism: Akkermansia sp.; assembly: GCA_017517385.1. Taxonomy (GTDB): domain Bacteria; phylum Verrucomicrobiota; class Verrucomicrobiia; order Verrucomicrobiales; family Akkermansiaceae; genus Akkermansia. The sequence goes on along the minus strand of JAFWZG010000026.1, from coordinate 9,312 downwards.
CTGAGCTGGCCCCTGTTGATATGCTATTGCAGCGTGCAGGGAGATTGTGGCGGCATCACAGGGAAACACGTCCTTGCTCTCAGGCTGAGATGCTGGTCATGGTACCCATTGGGCTGGAAAAAGCAAGTGAGGCTGATTCCTATGAGGCGTTTTTAAAAGCCGCGGGCTCATCGGCTAAAGTGTATTCCCCATTTGTTCTGTGGCGCACTTGGATATTACTAAGGGCGCGTAATCAAATGGTTTTGCCTGAGGATATACGGCAGATGATTGAAGATGCCTATTCCGATGAAAATACCTCAATATGCGGTATTGCTTCAGCTTCATTTAAAGATTTGCAGGATAAGAGAGGTGTGATGGAGCAACTTTCGAAGATGAATCAAAATTATCAAGCTGGGGTGGGTGATGACCAAGAAGGGATTTTCACTCGCTACGGCGAGGTTCCGTGTGCTGATGTATTATTGTTAAAAAATAAGCCGGTAAAGGATGGAGATGATAGATGTGTTTATGCTCCATTATTTGGCCCGGAATTTGTGGTAAATAGCTTTTCGTGGTCTTTTGATGCTGCCAAGTCTGTGAGCTTGAATCTAGTTCGGGTTCCTGCCTATCTATTGAAAGAGTTTAAATCGGACCCGGCTTTGCAAAAATATGGCTTAAATGGTATTTATCCGTTTTTTCTTCTTGAAAATGGCGATTTGGTGTACTATACTGATGATAGCTCGAGATTGTCATGGAATGTTTTCTCAGGCGTTATAATCCGACCTTATGAACAGAAAAATGATGCAGAATCTGAATTTATGTACTGACCCATGGTTACCCGTGCGTATGCAATCGGGCGATTGTCGCCGTTTGAGTCTCGAGGCCTTTTTTTTGCATGCCCGTGAAATATCAGATATGGTGCTTGCGGCGCATGAGCGTATAGCCATTATGCGCTTGCTCATTTGCATTACTCAGCGTGCTATCAATGGCCCACAGGATAGGGAAGAGTGGGACGAGTGCAAGGAGGAAATAGTTCCTAAAGTTCTGAATTATCTGCAGAAGTGGAGGCCGGCTTTTAATTTGTTGGGGGCGGATGGCGCATTTTTACAGGTTTCAGGGGTTTCCTTTTGTGGTGGAAGTTGGAAGGGATTATCCAAATTAAACTTGTCTTCAGCAGAGGGGAATAATCCCACGGTTTTTGATAATGGTGCGGCAGGTGAGCGAAGGGTTGAGCTTGGCCGTCTCGCTATTGATTTGATTACATACCAGAATTTTGCGCCGTGCGGAATTATAGGGCGAGTTAATTGGTTAGGTAATCCATATGCGGATAGTGCAAGTGCTAAGGACGCTCCGTGTAACTCTGTTGTACACATGTTTTTTATGGGTGAAAATATCTTGGAAACAATATGGCTGAATCTTTGTACGATAGAGGAGGTAAGTACAGTATTTTCGTCAATAGGAAAACCCGTATGGGAATGTATGCCGAACGGCCGAAACGATGAACAGTCAATTGAAAATGCACAGAAAACGTATTTGGGGCGTTTGGTTCCATTGAGTAGGCTAGTGAAGATTGAATACCCGGAAAATAGGTGCTTGTTGGCAATGGGAATAGAAATACCAGTGTATAAAGATGGAAGATTGGTGTTTTTTGAGCCTTTTACAACAGTGGTATTAAATCCAAAATCTTCAGAGAGAAGTCTTGTCAAGGCTGCCGATATGAGCCGCGATATGTGGCGGAACCTCCCCGCTCTCTTACACAGGTTTAATAGTCAGGGGTATACGCTGGGTAAGTTAGATCAGGCTGATTTGCCGGAACACTATGGTATATGGGTGGGGGCCCTAGTGTCTGATAATGCCAAGATTCTCGGCACAATGGAAGATTATTATGCTCATTTATCGCCGTCATGTATTGGGGCTGAAACTGAGCGTTTACATTATGAGCTTATGGAATACGCAAACCGTGGATGCAGCTTGTGTTGTAAGGCGGTTAGGAAGTATTGTGAGCTATTAACTTCAAAGAAGAGTGAAAAACAAAAAAATAAAAATGACAAAGATAATATCAACAAAATTGCCGAGCGCGCTAAGCTGGAATTTTGGAGCCGTATGACTTCTCATAAAGATAAATATGTTAATTTGGTGCGTCTTAAAGAGGAGGTTGAAGAGTGGGAGAATGAGTTGGACCACTGGCTTTTTGTGATTTGTGACTCTGCAAAAGCTACATATGAATTGTTTGCGCAGCGGGACAATGTGCGCAAACTGGCTGCTTGGTCACAAGCTTTATACTATTTGCCCACTAAAAAAATATTGAAAGATAAAAGATGAACAATAAACTAAATATTATGGAGTTCTTGCGCCGTTATCGTGATAATCGCGGCGCAATGGCCGCGCTGCGTTATTTGTTGAAATCCGGGGCGAAAATGAGAGGCTGGCAGATAATTAGCAAAATAAATGGCATAGGGGATTGTGTTATTGAAACCATTGCTGGGTTATACGGTCTACATCCTTTGGAAAAAACGGATAATAAGTATAATTTTGGTGACGCTTGCAGGGCCCTTTCTCTTCTGCGCAAGAAGAATGTAAGTATATATACGGAAGATGAGACGGATGATATGAAATCTCCCTTTGACAGCCGTTTTCGTCGCTTGTTAGCCTGTGATACAAGAGAGGAGTTATGCCTACATCTTGTTGACGTTGTGCGGGGGCTTAAGTCAGAAAATATCCCCATCAATTACGAAAGCTTGTGCTCTGATATAAAATATTGGGGGGAAAGAGTGCGTGAAAAATGGGCTGTACATTACTGGTGTAACAGAAAGGAGGATTCTGAGAATGTATCTGACTGAGATTAATCTTCATGATGAAGATGCCGCACGGATTTTTCCCGCTAATCCTTATGATTGGCATAAGGTGGTGTGGAGCTTCTTTCCCGAACGTAATGAACGCGAGTTTCTGTACAGAGTAGACTATAATCCGAGAGGCGTCCGGTTAATGTTGCTTTCTTCTTCTCAGCCGATTTCTCCTCTTAAGTGTGAATGCCAATTTTTCAGAAGCCGCGAGATTCCTGAATCCTTTCTCGCGCACTCTCTGTATCGTTTTCAGGTAAGGGTGAACCCTACGCGACGCATTAAGACAGATGCGCGAACGGGGGTGCGGGTGGAGAAAGGCCTTCGTGTACCTATCACGGATGAAAGTGAGCTTTTGGAATGGTTTAAGCGTAAAGCTGAATGTGGAGGCTTCTCTTTACCGGGGCTTCTGCAGCCGGATAATCCTGATTACTACTTATCCGTGTTACTGGAATCTAGACTCAATTTCCAGAAAAAAGGCTGCCGTAAAGCTCATCATGCTTCGGTTCAGTTTTCCGGTGTTTTGCGTGTAGAGGACGCCGACTTGTTCAGAAAAACTTTCCAGCAGGGGATTGGTTCGGCCAAGTCTTTCGGCTTTGGCTTACTGATGCTCCAACCTTTGATTTAAACTTTAAACCAATTAATAACACCATATGAAACTTATAGAATTACATATCCTGCAGTCCTTCCCAGTGTCCTGCCTTAACAGAGACGATATGGGAACCCCTAAAACGGCTTACTTCGGCGGTTGCAAGAGAGCCCGCATTTCTAGCCAATGTTTAAAACGCGCACAGCGTATGCTATTTCGTGAATATATGCCAGAGTTTGCCAAGGGGGAAAGAACAAAGCTACTTGCAGCTTCTTTTCTTAAGCTTATTCAGAATCGTCCTGATGTTGAAAGTATTCCTGAAAAGTTGCATATCAAATTGGCCTCAGCATGGGGTAATATGGATGGTAAAAAGAAAGAGGGAGATGATTTGTGTAAATCAGCTGCTCTTGCCTATCTTTCACCTGCTGAAATGTCCGCTATGGTCGACGCAGCAATGAGGTTGTTGAAGGAAAAGCCTAAAGCGAAAGATGACGAAATATGTAAAGTTGCCAAGGCGGCGGTCAAGGGGGCTCTCGCTACGGATGCCGCTGATATTGCTATGTATGGCCGTATGGTTGCCAGTGACGCGTCTTTGACGTTGGAAGGTGCGGCCATGTTTAGTCATGCGATTTCTACGCATAAGTCGGAGCCGGAGTTGGATTTTTATACTGCCGTGGATGATCTTCAACCGACGGAGGAAACCGGGGCTGGAATGACCGGGATGCTGGAATTTTCTTCCGCGTGTTATTATCGCTACGTTGCAGTGAATGTAGATTTGCTTAAAAAGCATCTTGGAGGTATTACGGATGAGCAGATTAATGAAATCCTTTCTGCTTTCATTCGTGCCGCAGTTATGGCAGTTCCTTCAGCCAGAAAGAATTCCATGAACGCATCAACTTTGCCTTCTTACGTATTGGGCTTAGTGCGCAATGGGCATCCTATGCAGTTAGTAAATGCGTTTGAATCACCAGTGCGTTCTGGATGTGGATATACCTCACCATCCGTTGAAGCCATCAAGAATGAGTATGCAAAGTTGAAGAATGTGTGGGGAGTATCTGCAACGGTCGAAGCTGAGATGCCAGACCTTAGTTTAAATGCTTTTATAGAGGCTTTGTCTCACGGCTTAGCATGATATACGCGCTCATTTTACACTTGGATGCCCCCTTGCAATCATGGGGAATTAATAGCAGGTTTCAGCTGCGCTCTGCTGGGTTCGCTCCATCAAAGAGTGCCATATGTGGTATGATTTGTGCCGCATGTGGCGCCCCAAAAGAATCTTCTCAGGAACAAGATATTATTTCGCATTTTCAGCAAATCAAAATGGATTGCTTCTGTCTGCGAAATGATGGTGTGATGGTGGACTTTCATACTGTGCAAAATTTTCGCCGCGCGACAGGTGAGGTGAATACTAAAGAACCGGTTCTGACTCATCGCCATTATTGGCAAAGCTCTCGCTATAATGTTATTTTGCGCAGTAATGATAAAGATTTTTTAAGTTACATTCGTTCCGCTTTGCTGAATCCGGTTTGGGGAATCTGGCTGGGACGAAAGTGCTGTATCCCGGCGGTGCCTATTATCCAAGAAGGTATTATGGATTATACTGAGGCCCGCCAGATTGCCGCTGAGGGGTGTTTGGAGTCTTATACGGAAGTGGATGATTTCGAATCTGGTACAGATACTTGGTATGACCAGCCCCAGGGTTTTGGTAAACTTCATTCCTCCGGCCGTGAGGGAAGAGTATATGCCCCCAGACGCCTTAATCATGATTATTCGCAAAACTCGTCTGACCAGTCGGACTTCTTTAACTTCTAATGCCTCCCCTTTTCCAAAGACCTCCGGGTAATAGTCTTCCTCAGGCAAAGGACCGGTGGACTCCCATCTATTTCGAGCATGGAAGAATCGAGGTGGATGATTCCAGTATCAAATGGATTGGTGCGGACGGGCTTGTGTGTCACTTGCCCGTTGCCGCGCTATCCTGCTTGCTTCTAGGGCCCGGAGTATCTGTGACTCACGCGGCGGTAAAGGCTTGCGCCGATTCTAATACTCCGCTTGCATGGGTTGGGGAAGATTGCCTCCGTTTTTATGCATTCGGTATTACGCCAACCCACGATAATTCAAATTCTCGCCTGCATGCATCTGTCTGGGCTGATAAGAAAAAACATGCAGCTGTCGGACGACGCATGTTTAAATGGAGATTTCCGGAAATAGAGGTGGAGAAATATAGTATCAAAGAATTACGTGGTATGGAGGGAATTCGCGTCAGAGCCTTGTATGGCGAGCTGGGGCGTCGGTATGGCGTCACATGGAAGGGGCGTGATTACAATACCTCGAACTGGTGTTTGGCTGATTCTGTGAATCGGGCTATATCTGCCGCGAATGCCTCTCTTTATGCTGTTACCTATGCGATTTGTTCTTCCATGGGGTTCATCCCATCCTTGGGGTTTGTTCATGCCGCAGGTACTTTGCCCTTTGTTTATGACATGGCGGATTTATATAAGCATGAAACTTCATTTCCGGCAGCATTCGAGGCCGTCGCTCAGTCTTCGGATTGTATTGAAGAACGCGTTAGGCTTATTTTGAAATGTAAGATTGAAGAATCTCGCTTTTTGCATCGGCTTCCTAAGGCCTTGTCTGAGTTATTTGTCTTCGACTGTTAGTTATGACCGTTATTATTACTCAGGATAGTCCGGATGCTATTCGCGGCATCTTGAAGCGTTGGTTTATTGAGCCGAAGCCTCAGGTCTTCGTGGGGAGTGTTAATAAATCTGTCAGGTCGCACGTTCTTCAGTATATCCGAAATAATGCTTCGGGTATTCGGATGTTGGTTATATATTCATCTCCTAATTGTCAGGGATTTGTTATAGAACAGATAAATGATCCTGACTATGCCGGAATCCAATGGGATGGACTCCATTTAATCGCTTCTCCTCAGTCATTTCCCGCAGATTGTCCTTTTTAATCTTGCGTTTTTGAGATGGTGATATTATAATTCTCCTGTAGAAACAGAATTTGGTATTCTAACTACTTGAAAATCTAGTGTTTTCCCCACATGCGTGGGGATGGTCCGATGGATTTTATGCAGGGGTTGCCCCGCCACACGTTTTCCCCACATGCGTGGGGATGGTCCGTCGGTATGATACTCCAACCAACCTTGAGCTTCGTTTTCCCCACATGCGTGGGGATGGTCCGTATTTGGAGCGGTATATTGCTTTCATCAATGAGTTTTCCCCACATGCGTGGGGATGGTCCGGGTTTTCTGCTGGTTGCTGAATCTGGTGGTAAGTTTTCCCCACATGCGTGGGGATGGTCCGACGCCTGAATATGACGCATGGCGAGAGTGGAAGTTTTCCCCACATGCGTGGGGATGGTCCGTGTTGAGCCGCCCGTGGGCACCTGATGGCCGGGTTTTCCCCACATGCGTGGGGATGGTCCGTTAGTTTTCACCTCCCAGCGGAGGCCGAGGTCGTTTTCCCCACATGCGTGGGGATGGTCCGTGGAGGCTAACGAATTAGGTATTACGCTTGGCGTTTTCCCCACATGCGTGGGGATGGTCCGTTGTATATCGGCGTGACCAACGGCTCGTGGTAGTTTTCCCCACATGCGTGGGGATGGTCCGAGCATATTTGGACGATGACGCCATCGCCGCAGGTTTTCCCCACATGCGTGGGGATGGTCCGATAGAGCGTACCCATGCGCGAGTTTGGGCGTGGTTTTCCCCACATGCGTGGGGATGGTCCGACTTGTTGATTGCACAACCTGCCAGCGCACCAGTTTTCCCCACATGCGTGGGGATGGTCCGTGCTCGTGGTGACCTTCGGCGCGTCCGGGGTGGTTTTCCCCACATGCGTGGGGATGGTCCGTGCGTGGACACACTCAACAAGATGGACGGTGCGTTTTCCCCACATGCGTGGGGATGGTCCGCACCAGCAGCAGGGGCTGCTCCCGTTTACTCAGTTTTCCCCACATGCGTGGGGATGGTCCGTGCCTTCCTTCGGGAGAGGCAGCCGCCCTTCGGTTTTCCCCACATGCGTGGGGATGGTCCGGAATGGAGAGCTGCTGCACCAACACCGCGCGAGTTTTCCCCACATGCGTGGGGATGGTCCGTATTTGGTCCTCCCCCCAACCGGTCGCGCGTGGTTTTCCCCACATGCGTGGGGATGGTCCGAAACATTTGAAACCTACGCAGAAGAGGCCCTGGTTTTCCCCACATGCGTGGGGATGGTCCGGCCGAGGACGGCCACAGCCTGCAGCTCAACTCGTTTTCCCCACATGCGTGGGGATGGTCCGCCCAGCTGCGCACCGTGCAGGATTTTGCCAACGTTTTCCCCACATGCGTGGGGATGGTCCGAAAATAGACGGATTGCCGAAAACCTCCAAAAAGTTTTCCCCACATGCGTGGGGATGGTCCGAGTTCGCGCAGCACATCCAGCGCGTCTATCCCGTTTTCCCCACATGCGTGGGGATGGTCCGAAAAATGGAAATCTTCAGGACAAGTAACAACTGTTTTCCCCACATGCGTGGGGATGGTCCGACATGATTGAACAAGTCAAAGAGCGGCTGGCGGTTTTCCCCACATGCGTGGGGATGGTCCGGCATGCGCGCCCGTAGGCGGTGATGGTGTACAGTTTTCCCCACATGCGTGGGGATGGTCCGCCAGTGCAGCATGGGGCGGGCCCATTGGTGGCGTTTTCCCCACATGCGTGGGGATGGTTCGACCTTCAATACTGGACCGTGTGCGGCATAGGAGTTTTCCCCACATGCGTGGGGATGGTCCGGAATGATTGAGTTAAGAGGGTGGAAGTTGTAAGTTTTCCCCACATGCGTGGGGATGGTCCGCGGATTTCATACCGGCGGCGCTGCGCGGTGAAGTTTTCCCCACATGCGTGGGGATGGTCCGGGGTACGCCCCGCCATTTTCCACCACGATGCGGTTTTCCCCACATGCGTGGGGATGGTCCGCCGCTCGGCATCGGCTTAACATCACCAGTCTCGTTTTCCCCACATGCGTGGGGATGGTCCGAATGCAGCAGGAAGTGTAAAGGGCTACTTTGGGTTTTCCCCACATGCGTGGGGATGGTCCGCTGGACCTCATTGGCGCCGGTATTGAGGTGCCGTTTTCCCCACATGCGTGGGGATGGTCCGAATTCACCGACCGGGTTGGCGAGCAGTATGCCGTTTTCCCCACATGCGTGGGGATGGTCCGGGCGGCACGGTGCGGCCTACGGGCAAGCCGAGGTTTTCCCCACATGCGTGGGGATGGTCCGGGAGACACCGGCGCCTCCGCCTACGAGCTCGCGTTTTCCCCACATGCGTGGGGATGGTTCGTACCGCTCATGAGTCACTGGAACTCATGTGTAGTTTTCCCCACATGTGTGGGGATAATTTTTCTGGAACTGGGTGCAGGGTAGTGTGGCGCTAAAATACGAAGAAGATGGTGCAAAAGGTTAAGGAGAGTTATGGAAAAATGGGTAAATTTTGAAAAAATGGGAAAAAGTGGCAAAAAAGTGATTTTTGAAAACATTGATTTTTCAATGTTTTTGAAATTTTCTTGCAAAAAAGTGCAAAATTTTTCAAAAATATGCTTGACGTGCGGCAATGATTCGTGTATACTTCTCGGCACACCGACACGGTGAAGCCCGAAAGAGCGAGCGAGATGCTGAAAGCGACCGCGAACGAATCGGCCGGGCGAGGCAGTTTTTCATTTACGGACTTTCCGTAGCACCAAGATTCGCTGAAAGGCTAGAATCACCGGAGAAACCTTCCGGGTGGGGTGCTGGAGAGGATAAAGAGAGGGAAGGAAAAGGTCGTGACGCGTGCCGTGGCCTACGCCGAGATGAAGTTCTCAGGAACTTCGGAGCGGGGTTACACGGTACTGATGAATCGGAAGATTCATTGGTCCAGCAATTTC
>JAFWZG010000101.1 GCA_017517385.1 Akkermansia sp. | reverse complement strand
CTGTACAATCTGACGCAGAGGTGCGCCAGCCCTTCATCTCAAGAGACGGTATGATATTCATTCCAACCACATATTACCACAACTCTTGGTGGTTGGCGCACCTCAGTCCGTCATTCCGCGACTTTTTTGACGCAGTGCCATAAAATCGGTTCAGGATGAATTATCGGCAGAAGAAAAACTCTCCGTTTTTGATATTATTGCTCTTGAGCATATAAGAAAGAATGATTATAATGACGTTAATAGAGAGGTAATGAAAACCCTTATCGGGAAAGGACTAGTTGAAAAAAGAGGGCAAACTAGAGCCGTTCGTTATCATCTATCGCGCAAATATTACGAGTTTATCGACGATACTGCTAGTTATTACAATCAGCAGGATAACTTAGAAGATACCGCTATTTTGCCTACTATCATTAATTATTTGACAAAACATGTATCTGGACGAATGGGCGATTTTGAAACTTTATTCTTCGGTAAATTTTCTCGTAAACAGATGAGAACGCTTATCAATGGTTATGTTGAAAGAAAAATTTTAATCAGAAAGGGAACAGGTTCAGGAACGCGCTATGAAATTTCCCATGAATATACCGAAAAAAATAAAATCATGTCAAAAGCTCTGCAAATAGGATTGCAGGTTCTGCATGACAGGGGGGAGATTTCGATTTTACCCGAGGAAAATGCTTAAGAAAACTAAAAAGACCAAAAAAGGGCCAAAAAAAAGAAAAAACACCGTGTTTGTGAAGTTTAAAATTTATTTCTTATTGATTTGCAATAAATTATAAAAGGGCCAAAAAGGGGCCAAAAAAGTCAAAATCGTACCCCAAAAACCATGCATGAGAACAATTTTCCCATCCTAATCCTCAGCGATGTGGCAGCATGAAAACCATGCAAAGCATAAAACAAGGAGTTGAAATAAATATGAACCCCATCAGCTTCGACACCTACATACGCCGGGATGCCTACCGCAACGGCTGGGATAACTGCGAACCGGATGCCGAGGGCACCGGTCGCTGGCTGAGTTCCACCGCGCACGAGGGGCTGCTGCATGTGTTCCCGGAGAGTGATTTGTTCGTGATAGTGCCAACGTATCAGCCTATTCGCCGCGTACCGCTGGCAGAGCTGGCAAGCACCTTGCGCGAGCTCGCGCAGTCGGACACCGCACCGAAGGGAGAGCCCCCGCTGCGCACCGAGCGCCAGCAGATGGTGACCACGCGCACGGTGCAACACCGCTACCGCGCCGGACAGGAAAAGATATGGAGCAGCAAGTGTCCCCTGACCGGACTCTCCATACCGGCGCTGCTGCGAGCCAGTCATGCAAAGCCGTGGAAGAACTGCACGGACGCGGAGCGCGTGGCCCCCTACAATGGTTTCCTGCTAGAAGCCCGCATGGATGCCCTTTTTGACCAGGGCTATATCTCTTTTGCCGATGACGGAACCCTCATCGTGTCTCCCCGACTTGCGGTTGAGGATAGGCAAGCGCTGGGGCTCCATGCCGTCGAGCAGAAGCTCCCGCAGATAGCACCGGACCACCTGCCGTATCTCCAGTGGCACAGGGCCCACATTTTTCTAGCATAATCTCCGGCCGGCTTTTCCTTGCTACGCTGATGGCGTTTTGAAGGCGGAGGGGTATTTTTTAAGCAATAGTGCCGCCCCCGTTACCGGGGACGGCACTGACTCTCTCCAATTATCACTTACAAAATTTTATTTGCACAGGGCAGTGCTCCAAGTTTCTGCCTTAAAACCGGGAATGACACTGCCGTTCTCGGTTACCAGCAAAGGGCGCTTCACCAGCATGCCATCCGTAGCCAGAAGGGCGAGCATTTCCTCCTCGCTCATCTCCTTCAGGCGAGCGGCGAGATTCAGCTCACGGTATTTTGTGCCGCAGGTGTTAAAAAACTTCTTGAGGGGCAGCCCGCTTGCCTGCCACCAGCTGCGCAGTTCCTCGGCTGTGGGAGCCTGCTCCACGATGTGACGCCCGGTAAACTCCACCCCCTGCTCCTGAAGCCATGTACGGGCCTTCCGGCAGGTGCTGCACTTGGGATATTCGATAAACTGCGTGTTCATGAGCACAAATTACCACTTTTCCTACCACATTGCAAGGATTATTTTTCAAAATGACAATTTTTTTTATTTTTCGGCATGGGCATGATATTTAAGAAAAGCTAGAAAAGGGGAATGCTTGCAACCCACAGAGCCATAATATATGGCACCATGATAGTATTGACGGCACCATAAGTTGTGGTATGATGGCACTCATGAGATGCGTTCAATGCGGCTATATGGAAGACAAGGTAATCGACTCTCGCACGTCGAAGGACGGCACATGCATACGCCGGAGGCGCGAATGCATACGCTGCCAGTACCGCTACACGACCTATGAGCAGATAGAACGCACGGAGCTGCGCGTGGTGAAGCGCGATAATGTACACGAGGCACTGAACCGCGAAAAAATCCTTCGCGGCATGATAAAAGCCTGTGAAAAGCGCCCTGTAAGCATGGATCAGCTGGACAACGCGGCGGATGAAATCGTGGCTGAGCTGCACCGCGACCACCAGCGCGAGGTGCCCTCCTCCATCATCGGCATGAAAGTCATTGAAAAGCTGCAGGGGATAGACCCCGTGGCCTACATACGCTATGTGTCCGTATACCGCCAGTTTGCGAACGTGGAAGAGTTCATCGACCTCATTCGCCGCATGGAGCGCAAGAGCCAGAATGACCCGTTACAACGCAAACTTATCTTCTGATGATTTCCTTCAAAAACAAGCGTCCTCTGCTGCAGAACGGCTACTGCGTGTTCTCGGATTATGACCTCAGCTGGCTCGTGAACGTGCTTCAGGAGGCCGCGACCGAGGCCGGGACCACTTTACCCTTCAAGGAGGAGATAGCCGCCGGCATTCTCATGTACTTGGAGAACAACTGCCCGCTGCATGCTGTGCCCTTAGATTACCTCTTTGAGCGCATGCGCAATCTGCTGAACCAGATTGGCCTGCCACTCATCGCCGCGCACCTGCGCAAACAGACGCCGCCCATCGACATCGAGCTGGATACTCTGGCAGCGGAAGCTCCCCTGCCCCTGTTCTTCTACACCGAGCTGCGCCGCCGCATGGATAACCTGCGTGACAAGGGGCTGACGAATTACCATTTCAGCGGAAAAACGCGCTGCAGCTTCGCGCTGGGGGACCGCCGCCGTGCCTGCCCCACCCAGCGGCAAGCGCTGGCAGAGCTGAATGCCTACCTGCTGCAAACGCAGGAATAATCCCCCGCCACACACAGGGGCTGCAAGTAAGCGGCAAAAGTTTCGCCCGTGAGTTTCCATACCCACGGGCGTTTTTAATTACTCAATCACCGTCCAGAGGCGGCCATTACGCGCCTTAATGAGGCGGATATCCAGCTCAAAGGCCGCGCGGAGGTTTTCCTCCGTGAGCACTTCATCACGCGAGCCATAGGAAAGGATGTTACCCTGCTTCAATATCATACCGCGGGAAAAGACGGGGAGGATATCCTCAATGCGCTGGGTAATGAAAATGATGGTAAGCTGCGGATGAGTGGCAGCGAGCTCCTCAATGGTGTGCAGCAGGAACTCACGGCCGGCGATGTCCAGATACACGCTGGGCTCATCCAGAATCATCAGCTGGGGGTCCGTCATCAGCGCGCGGGCAATCAGCACCTTCACCTGCTCACCGCTGCTCATGGTGGCCACGGTGCGCTCCATGAGGTGCTCAGCACGCAGGCTGGCCATGAGGGCTGCGGCCTTGCTCTCCTCAGCGGGTGTGGGCTCACGGTACAGGCCGATGGTGGCATCCGGCCCGGAAAGCACCATTTCACGCCCTGTCCACTCGCGGTCTCCGAGCCACTGGTGCATGAGCGGGCTCACCCATGCAATGTGCTTGCGCAGCTCCTGCAGATTAACGGTGCCGAAGCGCTTGCCCAGCACCTCCACCGTGGCGCCGAACACGGGCCAAGCATAGCCCATGAGCATGCGCACGAGCGTGGTTTTACCGGCGCCATTCGCCCCGAGAATAAAGCAGCGCTCCCCGCGCTTCACCTCCCAGCTGATGTTATGAAGAATCTCGCGACCGGAGAGGAACACCTTGGCATCTCTGACAGTTACTGCATTCATAATGTAAGATAAATGAAAAAGGCACGGAGCGATACATGCGCTCCGTGCCCTGATGTTGAAAATAAGGTCAATTAAGCACCGAGCTGGAAGCGCTCGAAGGCAACCACGGTGATGGAGTCACCGAGCTGCTTGGCGATGTCGGCCACGAGCTTCTCCACGGTGATGGAGCCGTCCTTCACGAACTCCTGGCTCATGAGGCAGCTCTGCTTGTAGAGGGCCTTAAGCTTGCCGGGAAGAATCTTCTCCAGCAGAGCCTCGGGCTTGCCCTCAGCGATGAGCTGAGCCTTAGCAATCTCCTGCTCCTCAGCCACGAAGGCGGGATCCAGAGAGGAGGAGTCCACGCTCTTGGGAGCGCAAGCAGCGATGTGCAGGGTGATGTCCTTGCACATGGTCTGGAACTCAGCGGCGACGGCGGTCTCAGCCTTGCCGCAGTTCACCTGCAGGAGCACGCCCACCTTGCCACCCATGTGGATGTAGGAAACGATGCTACCCTCACCCTCCAGGGCGTAGCGGGCAAACTTGCGCAGCTTCATGTTCTCACCGATGGCGGCGCACTGCTCAGCGATGTACTTCTCAACGGTGGTGCCGTTGAGAGCCACGTTCAGAGCCTCATCCAGAGACTTCGCGGAGGAAGCCTTCAGAGCGGCAGCAATCTCAGCCACGAGGGCCTTGAACTTGTCACCCTTGGAGCAGAAGTCAGTCTCGCAGTTGATCTCGAAGATGATGCCGTCGTTACCCTCCACAACGGTGGTAACCACACCCTCCTTGGCGTCGCGGTCAGCCTTCTTAGCAGCCTTGGCGATACCCTTCTCGCGGAGGTACTTCACAGCTTCGTCCATGTTGCCGTCGCACTCGATGAGAGCGTTCTTGCAGTCCATCATGCCGGCGTCCGTCTTGGCGCGCAGCTCTTTGACCATCTGGGCGGTAATTTCAGCCATAGTAGTGTCTTAAGAAATTCGGGTTATAAGGCGATTAGGCCTTGTTCTTGTTGATGGCGTCCGTAAGCACGGAGAGAACCAGACGGATGGAGCGCACGGCGTCGTCATTGCCGGGGATGGGGAAGTCCACGCTCTCGGGATCGGCGTTCGTGTCGGTCAGAACGATCACGGGGATGCCCAGGATGTGAGCCTCGCGGATAGCGATGTCCTCGTGGTCAGCACCGATGGCGACCATCACGTCAGGAGCGCCACCCATGTTGCGGATACCCTGCAGGTTGCGCAGAAGCTTCTCGCGCTCACGAGCCAGAGCGGCGAGCTCCTTCTTGGACATGCTCTTGTACTCGGGCTGCTTGTCGAGGTTCTCGAGCCAATCAAGGCGAGCGATGCTCTTCTTGATGGTGGCCATGTTGGTGAGCATACCGCCCAGCCAACGGAAGTTTACGTAGTACTGACCGGTGGCCTCAGCGGCCTCCTTAACAGCCTCCTGAGCCTGACGCTTGCAGCCAACGAAGAGAATCTTCTTGTTCTTGGCAGCCTTCTCAGCAAGGAAAGCGCAAGCCTTGTCCAGACACTTCTCAGTCTCTTCCAGGTTGATGATGTGAATGCCATTCTTCTGAGTAAGAATGTACTTCTTCATGTTGGGGTGCCACTTGCGGGTCTGGTGACCGTAGTGTACGCCGGCCTCCACCATCTTGGATACGAGTTCGTTAATCATTGTATTTTGATATATTGTGTGAGCCCTTGTATCAGGACCCACGGATGAGCGGAAGGTGCTGCGCTATAGCCCCCAGCCCTCCGTTGTTGGTATTGCAGCATCAGCGGGGACGCACAGAATACACCTTTCCCCCCTCATTGTCAATCAAAATCACGCCATTAATCTAAAAAATGTCGCATTAAATGCTTGCAATCCAGTTGAATGGTGGTATTTTAGCGGGGTGCACCTGCTGGCCGGGTGCGGAAGTTTCAAATTAACCCATCACAAGACAATGGAAATTCTTCACGACAAGGACGCTGATGTAAGCGTTCTGAATGGCAAGACCGTGGCCGTCATCGGTTACGGTGCTCAGGGCCGCGCTCAGGCTCTCTGCATGCGCGACAGCGGCGTGCACGTCATCATCGGTATCCGCCCCGGCAAGAGCTGGGACGCCGCTGTGCAGGACGGTTTCGAGGTAATGACTGTGGACGAGGCTGCTAAGAAGGCCGACATTATCCACATCCTGCTGCCCGACGAGATGCACGGCTCCGTGTACGCCAACCAGATTAAGCCGGGCCTGTGCGCCGGCAAGACCCTGTGCTGCTCTCACGGTTTTGCCTACGTGTTCAAGACCATTGAGCCGCCGGCAGACGTAGACGTCATCATGGTAGCCCCCAAGGGACCGGGCACCGAGGTACGCCGCGTATTCGAGGAAGGCTTCGGCTGCCCCGGCCTCATCGCCGTGTTCCAGAACCCCAGCGGCAATGCTAAGAACGTGGCTCTGGCCATGGCCAAGGCTGAGGGTCTTACCCGCGGTGGTGTGCTGGAGTGCACCATGCAGCAGGAAACATACGAGGACCTCTTCGGTGAGCAGAACGTGCTCTGCGGTGGCCTTGTAGACCTCATGAAGTATGGTTTCGAGACCCTCATCGAGGCCGGCTATCCCGCTGAGATGGCTTACTTCGAGTGCGTACACGAGGCTAAGCTCATCGTGGACATCATTTACAACAAGGGCATCCAGGCCATGAATGGCGTTATCTCCAACACTGCTGAGTTCGGCGAGTACTACAACGGCCCGCAGATTCTCGGCCCGGAGGTGAAGGAGAAGATGAAGGAGAGCCTCAAGCGCATCGAGACCGGCGAGTTCGCCCGCGTATGGCTGGAGGAAGCCGCTGCCGGCGCCCCCAACCTGCTTGCCAAGCGTGCCGCTCTGGCTGAGCACCCGGTTGAGGTGGTGGGCAGCAAGATTCGCGCCCTCTTCGAGCGCAACTAATTCCCTGCTCCCCTCAAGCAATTCAGCAAGCCCGGTTCCCCCAAACCGGGCTTTTTTTGCATTCCCTCGTTTTCAAAATAAAAAATCGTGTAGGGGGCTTTCGCCCCCTCACACACCACCGTACGTGCCATTTATGGCATACGGCGGTTTCCAATCAGCGTTTGAGGAGTTGATAAAACGAGATATATCCCTCTGCTCGCAGCCATGCGTTATCCATGCAGAT
>JAFWZG010000076.1 GCA_017517385.1 Akkermansia sp. | reverse complement strand
GAGCTGAGAGCGAGATCACCTGCGACGGCGTATTTGTGAGCATAGGTCGAAAGCCTGCCACCGAGCTTGTTGCAGGGCAGCTGGAACTGGACGAAAGCGGCTATGTGGTCGCCGATGAAACGACCGAGACCAACATCCCCGGTGTCTACGCTGTGGGCGATGTGAGGACAAAGCTGGTCCGTCAGGTGGTGACGGCGGTGGCCGACGGCGCGGCAGCTGTACACATGGCGGAGGAATACTTGGCTGGAGGTGCTACATGAAGGAGAAAACCAAACGATGGTTGAGACCTGTTCTGTTTACTGCGGGCGGCGCGCTTGCGGGATTTGGCTATTACTATTTTATCGGCTGCGCCACAGGAAGCTGCCCCATCACAGCCAATCCCATAAGCTCTATGATTTACATGGGCGTGCTCGGCTGGCTGCTGTCCGGTGTGTTTGGGAAGGGATGTGAAGGTGGATGCAGTATGTAATATCATTCCTTGAGGGGATCATCACCTTCATTTCCCCCTGCCTGCTACCCATGCTCCCCATCTACATCTCCTACTTTGCCGGCGGTGGGGAGCGCAGCACGAAAAAGACACTCACCGGGGCCATCGGCTTTGTTGTCGGATTTACTGTCGTATTCATTCTCATGGGCGCCTTGGCCGGGACGGTCGGCAGCTTCCTGAAGGAGCATCAGACGGCGGTAAACATTATTTCCGGTATTGTGGTGATCTTCTTCGGCCTCAATTTTCTGGGCGTATTCAAGCTGAACCTGTTCAGGGGGAGTGATCGATCCGTGGATACCAGCAATATGGGATTTTTCTCCGCTATGCTCTTCGGGATGATTTTCTCGCTGGGCTGGACACCCTGTGTTGGCGCTTTCCTTGGTTCCGCTCTAATGTTGGCATCCCAGCAGGGGAGCGTATTGGCCGGAACCCTCATGCTTTTGGCCTACTCGCTGGGACTTGGTGTGCCATTCATTCTCAGCGCGGTGCTGATCGACAAGCTGAAATCCGCCTTCGACTGGATTAAGAGAAATTATAAGGTCATCAATATCGTCAGCGGCAGTCTGCTGATTCTGATCGGTATCCTGATGGCTGCCGGGACTCTTGGGCGGCTGCTCAGCCTGCTCAGTTAGGAGGTATTATGAACAAGAATAAAACGCTTTTGATCATAGTTCTGGTTTTCGTCTTGTTGCTGGGCGGAGCATATGTGCTCTATAACAGGCTGGCACAGGATGCCGCTCCGGATCAGCTGTCCGTACAGGGCGGTACGGAAGGGCAGACGACCCAGCAACCGGAGGAACCGCAGCAGAACACGGGCGGTTCCGGGAAGGAGTCAACGGCGCCGGAGAAAATTTTGGCCCCCGACTTTACTGTCTATGATTCGGAGGGTAACGAGGTGCATCTGTCTGATTTCACCGGGAAGCCTGTGGTGCTTAACTTCTGGGCCAGTTGGTGCGGCCCCTGTAAGATGGAGATGCCGGATTTCGATGATGCCTACGCCGAGCTGGGAGAGGATGT
>JAFWZG010000100.1 GCA_017517385.1 Akkermansia sp. | reverse complement strand
TTTGAGCCATTCCGTGATCCATTCGGTGAGAATACCCATAGGCCGCTGCCCTTAAAACAGGGTAGACAGCAGGGGGATCAGGGTCGTACCCAGCACGATGATGCCGCCGCCAGCCATGAGCTGCTTGATGCCCTGGCTCTTGGCCGCTGCGTTATCGGAACCGTAGCCCTCCAGCAAATTGACCACACCCCACACGGCAAGGCCAGCGCCCAGCGCCACAACGAGGGTCTGCAAGGTAGTAACAGCGGAAGTGAAAAAAGCCATATATGCCTCCATTTCTCCGGGGCCATGCCCCGGCCTCGTCGCCGCAAACTTCATGTCGTTCATTTCCGCGCAAGCGCGAAAAATTACTCATTCCGTTGCGGCTCCTCTTCCCACAAAATCTTTGATTTTGCGGGAACCCATAATAATAGCCGCCCAAATGGGCGGCGCGTCATCCTCTGGCCACCATGACCAGAGGTTATACAAAGGTGTCCGGGTCGTCGAGGTCGTCATAGTTGAGGATGTCCTCGTCCTCTTCCATGTGCGCCTCGTCTGGTACGGCCACCTCGTAAACGGTGTAGTGTTCATTGGGATTGAGCTTGTCCATGCGCCGGGTGACAAGGCTGTTGAGATCAAAGGCGTTGCGCTTGTCGGCCTCGGCGGTGTATTTGTAGTTAGGGTGCTGCTTCAAATCGTATTTCTTGGAGTAGAACGGCGGCAGCCCCCGAAGCTGTAAAATGCACCGATCTCCGGGCATGGTAGCCAATTCGCTGGGGGTCATCAGCTCACGGCCCAGCCGCTGGGTGTTCTGGCTGAAACTTTCTGACTGCCCACGGGAGCGGCCCTCGGTCTGCATAGAGATGGTGGCCTTGCCCAACCAGTTTTCGGAAATCTCCTTAATGGTGGTACTTTCCCGGCCACCAAGGAAAATCATGGTGTCCATGTTGCCGAAGATTGTTTCGGCGTTGTCCTTGTAAATGGCCTTGCATTGCGACTGCGCCTGATACAGAAGCGCCAGACTGATCTCGCGTGAGCGGATGACGGCTACTAATTTCTCCAGTTGGGGGACTTGTCCTGTATTGGCCGCCTCGTCCCAAAGCACCCGCACATGATGGGGCAAACGCCCGCCGTGTACGTTGTCGGCCCGTTCACAAAGAAGATTGAACATCTGTGAAAAGGCCAGCGCCACAATGAAGTTATAGGTCTGTGTGGTGTCGGAGATCACGAAAAAGGTTGCCGTCCGTCTATCGCCCATGCGGTCAAGCTCCAGCTCGTCATAGCTCATAATTTCCCGAAGCTGGGGGATGTCAAAGGGGGCCAGACGTGCGCCGCAGGAAATAAGGATCGACTTTGCCGTTTTGCCGCTGCTTAATTTGTACTTGCGGTACTGCTTGACGGCGAAACAATCGGGCTTGCGCTTGGCAAGACCGTCAAACATATAATCCACGGCGTTTTTGTAGTTTTCATCGTCCTCTTTGACATCCATCCCGGAGATCATATCAACCAGCGTGTTCATATTCCGATCCTCAGCGGGGCCTTCAAAAATGATGTAGGCAATGAGGGCGCAGTATAACAGCGTTTCCGCTTTCGTCCAAAAGGGATCGCCCTCCTTGCCCTCGCCCTTAGTGTTGGCGATCAGGGTGTCCACGAACTTCAAAATGTCGGCCTCATTTTTGATGTACGCCAGCGGGTTATAGTGCATGGACTTGGAAAAGTCGATGCTGTTGAATACCTTGATTTTGTACCCCCGCTTCTTTTGCAGGAAGTAGCCCACTTGGGAGAGGACGCC
>JAFWZG010000099.1 GCA_017517385.1 Akkermansia sp. | reverse complement strand
CGTGTTTTGCCGAATTCTCCTTGGCCGGGTATCATACAGCCCGTTCATTGGCACAATTTTTCTTTTATCCCAACATCGGCGTAAGCCGCTTACTTTTAATTCGTAAATCGTAAATTGTAATTCGTAAATCAACGTGTCCCATATCTTTGGGACACGTATGGGCCAAGGTAGGCCTTGACGCCTTCTTCATACAGCTCAGGCTCCAGAAGGAAGGAATCATGCCCCTTAGCGGATTTGATGCACCTGTACTCAGCCTGCACGCCGTTCTTCACGAGGCGGCGGTGGAACAGGGAGATTTCGCGTGCGCTAAAGCAGCAGTCCGTATCAATGGAGAAGAGGATAAAGGGGATGCCGTATTCCGCGTAGCGGCGGAAGCATTCATCCGTGCTGCGCCCGGTGATGGCCTCCAAATCAAAGGAGGTCCACATGTTAATGATACGGATGTACGCATTCGCATCAAAACGCTTGGCAAACTTGGTGCCCTGGTGCAGCATGTAGCTTTCCGTACTGCGGGCGGGGGTATACCAAGTGAGCAGTCCTTTGCGGTCCGGGGAGCAGCCTTTGCGGGCGCGCTTGGCCAGCCCTCGCTGGTAGATGAAGTGCTTGTGGCAGATAATGCGTGCAAGAGCCACGCCGCGAAGGGGAGGGTCATTCAGCGGGTAACGCCCTTCGCGGTACTTCTCATCCATTTCAATGGCGCAGAACTGCTCGAAACTACTCAGCTGGTGCGCGATAGTAGGCTTGTAGTTCGCTCCGATGATGATAATGCTCTTGATGCGCTCCGGGTACAGGTTCGCAAAAGCCAGCGAGAGCATGCCGCCCACGCTCGGCCCCACCAGTACGAAGCGGTCTATCCCCAAGTGGTCAAACAGCTTAATCTGCGCACGGGCCTGATCATTCGCATTCACCATGGGGAAGCGGCTGCCCCACGGCTCGCCGTCCGGCGCGATGCTGGCAGGACCACTGGAGCCATAGCAGCTGCCGAGGAAATTGATACAGACGATGAAGTACTTGTCCGTATCCAGCGGCTTGCCCGGGCCCAGCATGCGGTCCCACCACCCTTCGTAGTACTCCGGCTGCCAGAAGCTGCCGGCCTCCGGTACATCATCGTTGTACCCGTGGGCGTGGTGGCTGCCGGTGAGAGCGTGGAAGAGGAGAATGGCATTATTCTTATCCGGTGACAGCGTGCCATAAGTCTCGTAGGCCAGCTGCATATCCGGCAGGGTTTCACCACTATCAAAGGTGAACTCGCCGATGGGGAAGATTTCTGTGCGGACGGTGTTTTCCATGGTGCTGCTGAGGCGGGGAAATGGGGGAAAAGAAAAAAGGACCGGGGTTCATTAACACACCGGTCTCCTTTTTCTGCGTGCGGTTATACCCGCGCGGGTTTACTTAACACCCTTCTTGCTCAGGCGCGTGCCGGCAGTCGTGCCCTGACGAGCCTTGAACTTCGGGTTGCTCTTGCAGATGACGTAGAGCGTGCCCTTACGCTTCACGATCTGGCAATCAGCGTGACGGCGCTTCATGGAGGCGAGTGAGGAAAGAACTTTCATGATCTCTGGTTTGGTTGTGTGTTATTAAGATTTTCGGTCGCGAAGCATTTGCGTCGGGACGCGCATTATACTCCTTTGTGACCGTTTGTAAAGACAAATTTCACTTTTCCTTGCATTTTTTTCGTCTTACCCTCTGCTTCCGCTTGCTTTACTGCCTATAAGCTGGCTTCTATGCCCGCTTGGTTCTCTCATTCCGTGTGGGCCACATAACAGCGCCCCAGCACGCGGAATACCCCTCTGCCGAAAAAAAACTCATTTTTAGCATATTTGCGCTTGACCTGCCAACTTCGTTTTGTTAATATCCTATCAGTCAGGAGGGGGATACTCGTTCGCTTCGGTTTTCTTTCCTTTCGTGTCAAACATTACAAACTGTTAAATTACAATGAAAAAGACTCTGTCGATCCTCGCCGTAGCGGCACTGGCAGTTGGTACAACTCTGAGTGCTGCCGATGTGACGGTTAGGGCTCCCATGCCTTCTCAGTCTACTAAGGAGGGTTCTGTTATCGCACAAGGTGCTAGGCTTATCAACAGCTCTACTGGGGGTGTGGTTGTATATGATATTGAGGCTCAAACTCCTGTATATCCTCCTTTTGATATTACCGATGGTAGGGCTTATGGTGGTCTCACCCTTAAGGATAAGTACAATTGGGACGTTACTCTCGACGATGTCAAAGTAACTGAAGATCAAGGTCTGGTGATAGAGTTTACTAACTTGTATTTTGGTCCATCTCTTACGGAGGGACTGTATTATGTGGTTACGTTCAGTGAAGGTAATAATTTTGCAGAATGGTACGCAGAAAATCCAACAACCATTACTGGCAAGTTTCCCCTCTCTACCGATGCCCTCCCTCAATACGTAACCTACACCGGCTATGTTGTAGACTACTCCTGTGATCAGACTGACCCCGCAACTACCTATGGTGGTTTGGTGTTCTTTGATGCTAGCGTAGCTGATGCAGTGCTTGCTGCCGAGGTTCCGGCCTCGTCTCCTTCCGTTCCCGAGCCCACCACGGCAACGCTGAGCCTGTTGGCCTTGGCAGGTCTGGCTGCACGCCGCCGTCGTCGCTAAAGCGACTTTGGCGTGGCAAGCGCCGCCGCCGAAAGTAAGAAGTCCTTTTTTAAAGTTGACACAACTGCCGCCGCTCTTCACCAAGATCGGCGGCTTTCTTTTTTCTTAACATATCCGTATGCTATGGCATAAAAATCCCGCGCAGCCGGGCGCTAGCGGCTGCGCGGGAATGAAAAGGGGGGAACCTTATGGTTGTGTGTAGCCATGCAGCTTTTTCTCCGTATAGGTGAGCACCTGAGCTGTGCCTTCTCTTGGGCAGGAGATAAGGGATAAGGTAATGGCCTGATTCGGCAGGGAGAAGGCGGCGCTGATGAGCTCACAGTAGCCGATCATTTGCCCTGCATAGTGCTCCATAAGCCATTCTTCAAAAACGCTGTAGCCATCGCGGGGGACGGGGCGGTTGGTTTTGAAGTCGATGATGTGGGCGGCTACCACTTGGCCGGCGTCATCATGCGCGAGCACGAGGCGGTCAATAACGGCGGATACCCATTCGTTGTTGTCGTTAATGGCTTCTACTGATTGCTCATTGTAGGCTACTTGTCCCGGTTGGCGGGTGAAGAGTGCCGCGACATCTGCCTGCTGCAAGGCCCTGTGCACCACAGCCTGTGCATCGCTTTGCGGGGTGGAGAAGGGTGAGGCCTCTCCGGTGAGCCATTCCACTTGTTCCCATGCTTCGTGAACAGCTGTGCCGAAGTCTGCTCCGCCACCGGCGGGAGCGGTGGATGAGGAGGTGCGAGAAGGCTTATCCTCTGCTGACCTCGGCTTTTTATCCTCAGCGCTTGCCAGTGCGGAGGGATTCACGCGCTTGCGGCGGGGGATTCCCGCACCCAGTGTGGCCGGGGTGGTAGATTCCGCAGCGGCGGCTGTTTTATTCTCCATGGATTCGTACCACTGCGCCTCACCCATGAGGGGGAATGTTTGCTCTTCGGTAAGGGTATCGAGCGAGAGCTGCTCCTCGGGCTTCATCAGGGCGCAGGCTTGGCGAAGGAGGCCGCCCACGGAACGTGCCGGGGCTTTCCAGTCCGGTGTAATGGCGCCTGTTTTCTTATCTTTCTTCAGTTCTAGCACGCTACAAAATCGCGCAAAAAATGGATTGACCGCCCACACTGTATTATGCTATAAAGCATTTGCGCTCATCCGGACAAAAAACAAGAAGAAATGGCTTGTTCGTGTCAAAAGGAGGGCGGCAGCTTAATAAGCGTTGTTCTTATTTTCACTTAGGGCGCGAAACGAAAATAAGAAAAATCCTAATTTTCGTTTCGTCGTATGTAGGAAGGGCTATTCATCAAGCATACTCTGGTATGCCGAATAGGTATAGAGTCTGTTGCGTTCACCCTGCGTATTTTGCCGGATGATACCATGTTCCTCTAATTTATCCAAGACTCTGTAAATGGTAGATGGGGCGATACTTACTTGCTTTGCCAGAATAAGGGGGCGAGTCACAATGTGCCGCTGCATCATGCTGAGTACTTTCTCAGCATTCTTACGCATGCGACCAAAAGTGGCAATGATTGCCTTGTCTTGTTCTACTCTGCGCTGTAATTCAGCAAGAACCCTGACAGCATCGCTTGCAGTATATTGCACAGCCTCCAAGAAAAACTCAATCCAAGCCTCCCAATTTCCATCCTGTCTGATACCATTCAACAGCCTGTAATATTCCTGACGGTGTTGCTTAAAATACAAGCTAAGATACAGCAAAGGCTTTCTGAGTAGCCCGCTGTTACAAAGCATCATCTGGATAAGCAAACGTCCCACTCGGCCATTACCATCAAGGAACGGGTGAATACTCTCGAATTGCACATGGACAAGCGCAGCTTTCACTAAGGGTGAGAGCTCGTCATCCCGGTTGATGAATAATTCCAATGCCCCCATGCAATCCATGAGGTCTTGGGGTGGCGGGGGAACATAAGCCGCATTTCCGGAGCGTGTACCACCAATCCAGTTCTGGCTCTGTCGGAATTCTCCGGGCATTTTAGTAGAACCTCGGCCTCTGCGCAACAATTCGGCATGCAATTCCCTTATCAAACGCAAGGAAATGGGATATCCATCCTGCATTCGCTCCATGCCTAATTGCATGGCAGATACATAATGGCTTACCTCCTCTACATCATCAGTATCGGCCTGATTGTAGCCTCCTTGCTCGTACAAGAGCAAATCACTCAATGACGATTGAGTGCCCTCAATCATCGATGAATATACGGCTTCTTTACGAATGTAGGCGTAGATGAATGGCGCGACGTCAGGCAAGTGTTCACCAAGGGCGTCTAATGACCCTAATGTCTGAACGGCGCTCATAAGAAGCTTGTTACCTGTAGCACTCAGTTCGGGCAAAGGGTGTGGCGGTAATGCCGCCGGGATGTAGGCGTTTACCTTCTCTCCAATAGTACTGATGACTACATACTTGCCTGTATTTTCACGTTTCACACTGTCAGATTAAATGAAAATAAGCGCTCTGTCAATTTTTATTTAGGTGATGAAACGAAAATTAGCACAATTTTTATTTTCGCTTAGGGTGCGAAACAAAAATAAGAAAGATGCTTATTTTTGTTTCAGGATGTCTTTTTACCTTTTTTGGCACTGCGTCAGAAAAGTAGCGGAATGACGAACTGAGGCTCACCAGCCTCCAAGAGTTGTGGTAGAATGTGTTTGAAATGAAAATAATACCGGCTCTTGAGATGAATGGCTGGCGCACCTCTGCGTCAGATTGTACAGGAAATCAGATAGTTGGCAAGTACTCGTTTATCTCTACTGAGACATTCGGGGCTGTTTCAGATTTGCTGGTGATTATTCTCGGTTCGATCCGGTTTCATGAAGTTAAGTCATTGAATGTCAGTCTAAGAATACGCAGTGTCATAAAAAACGCATTTTTACAAATTTATAAACACTCTAAATAGCGTTTATAAGGCCTGTTTCGGAGTAGATGTAAGCACTTGTTAATTTATTCATTTTCTTAGTGTTATAGAAAACGTCTGCTTCATAATCCTCCTAACTGTATACCCCCAAGAATGCTCTATTTTACCTATTTTTACCAGGAGATTTGAAACAGACCCGAATAATTCATCTAGCCGTGCAATTCCTCCGGAACCCACGGAACCATATTGTTCGGGAAGGAAGGTATTTACGAACCCGGTTGAGACGCTCGCAGCAGTTCAACGATTTCGGTATGGCCGTTTTGCTCTGCATATTGGAGTGGGTGCATACCCTTTTTATCGCTCAAAGCGGGGTTTGCCTGATATTCCAACAACAGCCGCACCCCCTCGGTAAAACCATCGCGCGCACATTGCAGCAGCGGGGTATCGCCCTCGCTATCCTGAATATTGGTTTGTGCGCCGTTTTCCAGCAGCAGGCGCATGGTAGCGAGCGCAGCAGGGCGTTCCTCCTCCTCCGGCAGGGTGGCATAGTGCAAGGCTGTTGCGCCCTCATTATCTGAGTCATTGGTATTGGCGCCGGCCGGCAGAAGCGCGGTGATGGAGGGCACCGAAGGCCCGCTCAGGGCCGACTGAATGAGAGGCGTGTAACCATCATCGTTTCTGGTATTTACATCTGCACCGGCTTGCAGTAGCAGTTGAATCATTTCCGGATTATTCTCGATACAGGCAGAGATTAACGCCGTGTCTCCGTTGTTTCGCTTCACTCCCACATGGGCACCGGCTGCGAGCAACGACCTGACGATAGCAACCTGATTTCTGGCCGTGGCATGGATTAAGGGATAGAAAACAGATAGCTCGCCATTTTGGTCATTGTGGGCAAGTTGCGGCATATTGACATCCACCCCTTGTTGCAGGCAGCGCTCCACAGCGTGAGGGTTGGCTTCCTCTATGGCTGTTAACAGATTTTCGGTTAGGTTCAATTGCTCACTCACTCTCACATGCAGAACGTGGTAATAGATACCGGCTACGATGCTGAGCGCAAGCATGGCGACTACCACAGAGCCGATAGAGCGCTTCCACGATTGGAGTAAAACATAACGCAGGCTGGCCGCATAGCACAACGTGAGCGCAAGCAGCAGTATCAAGGCACAGCCGGACAGAAGCCCCGGAACCACCGAGCCCGCATCCGCGGCACTCTTCTGTAAATACCTCATCGAATCTCCGCCGAAGGGCATAAAACATACGATAATGCTTTTGTGGATAATCAGCAGAGCCGCAGCCGTATAAATCCGCGCAACAGGGCTAATGCTGTCGTCCTTTCGCGTGAACAGCAGGATAAAGCTCCAGGCCCATAGCACTTCAATGTAAAAACTTAACGGAAAAACAAGCTCCGGCCACCCGGATTCGGCGGCTTGCATGTTGTGTGCCATGTAGGCAAAGGCTGTCAGCTGCGATATGAGGGCATATACGCCTAACGAGAGAAAAACCTCTCGCCACGGACACCGAAGCATGTATTTACCCAGCAAGAATGTTATTAAAGGCATGATGGCGGCCATGTGTGCCAGCACGAATCGCCCATACTCACCGGGGTGCTGATACAAAATGAAACAAAGACCTGAAAAGGGAAGCACAATCATGGCGTATCTGGCGGCATGCCTCCTCCCCGGCTTCAACCACAGCAAAGCCGCAAATACACCCAGTAGAGAAAACGCTAATTCTATGCAGTTAAAGATTCCCACATGCCTATTGTATGTATGCACAAGCTGTGGGTCAAGCTCATAACTGAATTTTTTGCCATCCTCCACCTTGACAAACTCTGCACTGCATGTATAAATAACCACAGATAACCTCCTCCCTGTGAGGGCGTAGCAAGCGCATACGCGAAGCCCCTCGCTTAGGGTTGGAATCCGTTGATTCCTTCAACTGCGAACATGGGGAGGGTTTTTATTTTGTATGGAATACCTCAAGCCGCATCTCTCCATTCAACAGCAGGTCGCACAATCTCTTTGACCGCAAGCAGAGTTTCCTGGTTATGGTTGCCATCGAGCGTATTGTAATAGACCTCTTTGCATACCACCACACGGCAAAACAACACTCTACTTGTTTTGCCTGATTTTCAAATACCGCTTCAGCAGGAAGGCACAGAACCAGGGGATGGTCAGGAAGGCTTCCGAGCGCCCGATATTGGCACGAGCTAGCTTGATGCTGGAGTGAATGGCCTCGTATTTATCAGACTCTACCAACTTGCGGAGGGATCTGGAAACTGTATTTCCGGCCTTAACCTCAACAGGTATCAAATCCTCTGCAGTTCGGACAAAGAAGTCCATCTCCAACGTTGAATCGTCTTT
>JAFWZG010000025.1 GCA_017517385.1 Akkermansia sp. | reverse complement strand
TACGAATTAAAAGTAAGCGGCTTACGCCGATGTTGGGATAAAAGAAAAATTGTGCCAATGAACGGGCTGTATGATACCCGGCCAAGGAGAATTCGGCAAAACACGCTGATTTTGAGTACACAATGGCTATATTCCCCCAAAACTTTGGGACACATGTGCATAATGGTACACAGAGCGTTTTTTGCTGGACGAGCAGGCGGGTGTAAGGTAGCATAGGAGTATGGTGAAGAAACTTTTGATTGTGATGTGTGCGCTGGTATTTCCGGCGCTGGCTGCCACTCCTCAGCGAGCACCCCGAGAACTGCCCGGTGGGTGGGTTTATGAATGGGGTGATGAGTTTAACGGCTCTCGACTGAATACGAGCAAGTGGAATTATGAGCTGGGCGTGGTGAGAAATCCCGGTGCCTCGCAGGCATACACACGCGACTGTGTGCGCGTGCGCAATGGGTGCTTGGTTATCACGTCACGTGCACGTGAAACGCGCAACTGCAATTACCGCGAGGGTTCGCAGCGCTGGAATGAGCGTATTCGTACTCAGCCCTTTGCCAGTGGCTCCATTACAACGCGAGGTATTCGGAATTTTGAGGCGCCGGGCCGCTTGGAGTTCCGTGCCCGCATTCCTCGTGGCCGCGGTGTGTGGCCGGCTATATGGACCATGCATGAGAATCAGTACGGCTGGCCTGCCAATGGTGAGATTGACATCCTCGAGCACATCTCTCAGGAGCCGGATGTTTGCTACTCCATTTTCCGCTGGGGGCGTAATGGTACCAATCAAGAGCAGAAAGTGGTCCGTACCCGCAGAATCCCGAATTACAGCCGCGATTTCCACACCTACGTGCTGGAGTGGGATGATCAGATTATGCGTATTCTCATCGATAATGAGGAGGTGGGCCGCGTGAATATAGCTGATGCTAATTATCCGGATGGCGGTAACCCCCTGCGCACTCCTTGTTACATCATTATTAACACCGCCATCGGCGGTGAGGGTACTTGGCCGGAGCGTGCTAACCCGGCGGATTATCCTGCCCGCTTTGAGATTGATTACGTGCGCTATTATACCAAGAAATGATGCTGAGATAAGTAGTGCTTGTCTTCAGGCGTGAACTTGGCGCAGATGGCCGATTACCTCGGAAGCTCTGATAGCTGTGGGGTAATCGGCCTTCATGTGTGCCGTGGCGGCGGCTTGTCCGCAGGCATAGGCTGCCAGCACGGCGGCACGAAGGGGGGTGAGCCCCTGGGCTGCAAACGCGCCGATGACGCCGGCGAGCACATCTCCTTGGCCTCCATTGGCCATGTAAGGGCCGCCGGTGGTATTATACCAAGTTTCGCGGCCATCCGATATGATGCTGCGAGCTCCTTTTAACAGAAGAGTGCAGGGGGTGCGCTGCAGGAACTGCTCCACACAGGTGGCGCGGCTGAGGGCTGATGATGCCGGGAAGAGTCGGCGCATTTCGCCGGGGTGCGGGGTGAGAATGCTGTTGGCCGGCAGCTCCCAGCCGTATTCTGCCGCAAGATTCAGCCCATCAGCGTCCATGACGAGAGGCACCCGGCAGCGATGCAGCAAATCATGCAGCGTGCGCACCTCGGCCCCGCGGAGTCTCCCCAGTCCGGGCCCTATGACGACAGCTTGCGCATTCTCTGTGGGGACTTCCGAGTAACTGCGCACAGGCGTGACCATCACCTCAGCTGCCACACGCGCGGCGAGAATGGGGTAAATGTCCTCCTTGCAGTATAGAGCCACCAGCCCGGCACCGGCAGCCACAGCAGCCTCAGCACAGAGCTGAGCCGCGCCCGTGTAACCCACACTGCCGGCGATGATGTGTACTCTCCCGGCGCGGTTCTTGAAGCAGGAATAATTCCGCCCCGGCAGCCAGTTCAGAACCTCGGCGGTGGAGATGTAATCCGAGCTGTTCTCAGGCAGGGCAACCTCCGGGAGTGCAATGCCCAGCAGGCGGCCCGTGTAATCCTCCGCGCCATCTGCCAATAGGCCGGGCTTGGCGCAGCCGATTGTGGCTGTTACATCTGCCACCACGGCTTCGCCGAGGCGCTCTCCGGTGTCGGCATTCAGGCCGGTGGGCACATCGATGGCGAGGGTTCGGCTGCGTGGGGAAGAGGCTCGCAGGGTATTCAGCTCATGCACCAGAGTGGCATACGGCTCACGCAGCGGGCCGCTGGCTCCATTGCCCAGCAGGCCATCGATGATGAGAAGCCCTTCCTGTGGCAGGGGGGCGCTGCAGCTTAGTTCATGCCCGGCCAGCAGAGCATATTGCTCTCGGCTCTCCGGTGAGAAATCCTCTGGTTCGCATACACTGCGCAGGGTGATGGGGCAGGAAAAGCGCGCGGCAAGCCCTAAGGCATCACCTGCATTATTTCCTTTGCCTGAATAGACGACGACACGCTGCGGATTCAGCGCGCAGAGCTCAGGCTCCTTTTGTACAGCCTGCCAAAGCCTTTCCACCACGGCGCTCATCAGAGTGGAAGACGTAATCTTTCCCTGAGCAAAGGTGGCTTGTTCTGCTTCTCGGATGATAGAACACGGGTGAATATGCATGGCGGGAGATAGGTGAAATTAGGATTTGCGGTGGCGCAGCAGAATGCGGAAAATGGCGAGGTAGGCGGCAGCAAAGAGGATGAGCTTGGCCGAGAGTGTGTACCAGCTGCCGGAGGGTATCAGCTTTACTATACCCCAAGCGGTGAGGAAGAGAACAGGGGCCCACAGGTACCAGCCGGAGAAGGTGCGGGCGTAAAAGCGCAGGGGGCTCAGCCCCAGCGAGCGGTAGTGGATGAGGTTCAGCATGAGCAGCTGAATGGTGATGGAGAGGGCTGCCCATGCCGCCTGAGCGGCGATACCCCACCACAGACAGACGAAGTAACTCACGGCGATGAAGAGCGCGCTGTTAAAGGCGGTGATGGCCACGCGCTGCTTCAGGGCATCACGAGCTTGGCTGATTTGCCAGCCGAGGGCTTGAACGAGGCTGAACGTCTGCGGAATGATGAGGGCTAGGGCGATGAGCCAGCTGAGCTCGGCCTGAGCTCCCAGTTTTTCACCGACCCACAGATGGAAGAACTCACGCCCATAAAAGATGAGAGCCACAGCTACAGGCAGCAGTATGACCAACTGCACGCGCCCCAGCCGAGCCATGGCCTCCGTTTGTGTCGCGGGGCTGGCGCCACGTGTCACCATTCCCACTACGCGGGGAAGGAACAGCTGTGCCAAGCAGCCGCCCAGCAGGAAGTAGTTTGCGTATATCTGCAGGCCGCAGGTGTACACGGCAGCGGCATCTGTTCCCAGCGTGATGGCCACGAGGTAATTACCGGTACCGGCATTCAGCATGTTGATGAGCTGGTTCAGCAGCATCCACCATGAGAAAGTGAACAGGCTGTGGCACAGGGTGCGATTCCAGCCGTGGCGGAGGTTGAGACGGGCTTTCAGGCCGATGAAACAGTACAGCATGTTCAGCGCCAGAGCCAGTATGCCGGTGCCGATGTTGAACGCTACCAGCCCCACGCTTCTCCAGCCCCACTGCAGTACTACCCAGGTACCCACGGCATTCAGCACGCTTGCGCCCACAGCAATAAGCCCCGGCACAGAATACTTCTGCCTGCTGTCCGCTATGCCCGTTAGACTGCGCGCCGGGAACATCAGCGCGGCGTTTATCAGCGTCATCAGGTAGAGCACGCGGTAGGTGCCCAGTTCACCTGCTGTGAACTTAGGGAAGATGTCTCCCAGAAAGGGGTACAGAGCCAGCCCTAGCCCCAGCAGCAGTGCACCTCCTGCGGAGTACAGCAGCGTCAGCGTGCCCAGAAAGCGAGCTTCTCCCTCGCTATCTCCCTTCGCTCGGTATTCGCTGAGGAACTTTGTGCTGGTGGTGCGCCCTAAATCGCTCAGGTACAGTCGCACCAGAAGTGTGCTTGCCAGCATGTACAGGCCGTACTCTGCAGGGCCCAGAACGCTGAGAATATACGGCGTGAGCACCAGAGGCACGCCAATGCGCAGCCCCAGATTCACGTAGTTCAGCACTGCTCCCGCCCGGATTTCGTTCATGCTCCCGTTTATCCTACCACATCCGCCCCCATTCCCGCAAGCGTAAAGCACAGAAAAGCCGCTGCTCGGGGGAGCAGCGGCTTTTGAAAAGGCCTGTCAGCCTTCAGGCGGGAGTTACTCGCCCTCGGGGAGGCTGTAGTCGATACCGGCAAGAGCCTGGTACAGGCGCCAGCGGCGAGCGATGTCCGCAGCTTCCATATCCAGCAGCTTGTCGAAGTTGGCCTTGTTGCTCTTGGCCAGCAGGCGGAAGCGGTTCTCGGCGAGGAGAGCTTCGCGCACGTCCTTCTTGGGCTTCTTGCTCTTGAGGGTAAGGGGGTTCTTGCCCTCCTTAGCGCGATCCGGGTTGAAGTTATAGAGGAGCCAACGGCCGCAGTCCACAGCATCCTTCTGGCGGTCCAGACCCTGGGCCATGTTGATGCCGTGGTTGATGCAGTGGCTGTAAGCGATGACGAGGGCGGGACCATCATATTCCTCAGCCTCCATGAGGGTGGTGAGGGTGTGCTGGTCATCGGAGCCCATGGCGATGGAGCCCACATAGACGTTGCCGTAAGTCATGGCCATGTAGCCGAGGTCCTTCTTCACCTGATCCTTACCGCGGGTGGCGAACTTAGCCACAGCGCCGCGCGGGGTAGACTTGGAGCACTGGCCACCGGTGTTGGAGTACACCTCCGTATCCAGCACGAGCACCTTCACGTTCTTACCGGAGGCAAGGATGTGGTCAAGGCCGCCGTAGCCGATGTCGTAGGCCCAGCCGTCACCGCCGAGAATCCACACGGACTTGCGTACGAGGTAATCAGCGTGAGCCTTCAGGGCAGCGAGGTCAGCGTTGTCACCGCAGGCAGCCTTGATGGCAGCTACTGTGGCGCGAGCGTTAGCGAGGTCAGCCTCAGTCTTCTGGGGGTTAGCCATGATTTCCTGCACGAGCTCGGCACCGATGGTGGGAGTAGCGGCCTGCAGGAGCTCAAGGGCGAACTGCTGCTTCTTGTCCAGAGATACGCGGAAGCCAAGACCGAACTGGGCGTTGTCCTCGAAGAGGCTGTTACACCAAGCCGGGCCGCGGCCGTCGGTGTCATGAGTCCAGGGGGTGGTGGGAAGGTTGCCGCCGTAAATGGAGGAGCAACCGGTGGCGTTGGCCACCACGAGGCGGTTACCGAAGAGCTGGCTGAGCAGCTTGATGTACGGAGTTTCACCGCAGCCTGCGCAAGCGCCGGAGAACTCAAAGAGCGGGCGGAGCAGCTGAGCGTCCTTCACCTTGGAGTTATCGGTCACGGTGCGGTCATTATCCGGCATCTTCTCGAAGAACTTCCAGTTCTCGCTCTCGGGCTTCAGGGCAGTCTCTGCCGGAGTCATGGTCAGAGAGGCCGTGGGGCATACGCGGGAGCAGAGCGTACAACCGGTACAGTCAGAGGCGGATACCTGAATGACGTACTTCATGCCGGCCCAGTCCTTGTGCATCTTGCTGGCGTCAGCCGTCTTGAAGGACTCGGGAGCGCCTTCAAGGTCAGCCGGGGCAATCATCTTGGCGCGGATAGCAGCGTGCGGGCAAACCATGGTGCACTTACCGCACTGGATACAGGCCTTGCTGGTCTCGGTCTTCTCAGGAGTCCAGACGGGGATTTCCAAGGCGAGGTCTCGCTTCTCGTACTGAGTGGTACCGCTGGGGAATGTGCCGTCATCAGGCATTTCGCCCACGGTGACGGAGTTACCATTACCGGTGACAATCTTGCCGAGCACGTTGCGCACGAAGTCGGGCGGGTTGCCGGCGAGGGCATCCGGGATATCGTGGCCGGTGATGGTGGTGCCGAGGGGTACCTCGTAAAGGTTAGCGAGGGAGGCGTCCACAGCAGCGATGTTCTTGGCCACCACTTCTTCACCCTTCTTGCCGTAGGTCTTCTTAATGGCTTCCTTAATGTAGCCGAGAGCCTCCTCAGCGGGAATGACGCCGGCGAGGTTGAAGAAGCAGGTCTGCATGATCATATTGATGCGTCCTCCCATGCCGGTGGACTTGGCCACCTTGAAGGCGTCGATGCAATATACCTTGATGTTCTTGTCCAGAATCTGCTGCTGCATGCGGGCGGGCAGGCTGTCCCACACCTTCTCAGGAGCCACGGCGGTGTTGATGAGGAAGGTGGCGTTCTGGGCGGCATTCTTCAGGAAGTCAAACAGATTCAGCAGGCTCGGCTGGTGCAGAGCGATGAAGTTTGCATTCGTGATGAGGTAGGTGCTGTGAATCGGCGTGGTACCGAAGCGCAGGTGGGATACGGTGGAGGAGCCGGACTTCTTGGAGTCGTACTCGAAGTAACCCTGCACGTACAGGTCCGTGTGCTTGCCGATAATCTTAATAGCGTCCTTGTTAGCACCCACGGTACCATCGGAACCGAGACCGTAGAACATGCAGCGGGTCACGGTGTCGGGCTCGGTGGAGAAGGAGGGATCATAGGCAATGCTCTTGCCGGTCACGTCGTCCTCAATACCGACGGAGAAGCCGGTCATGGGCTCGGGCTTGGCGAGCTCGTCGAACACACCCTTCACCATGGCGGGGGTGAACTCCTTGGAGCCGAGGCCATAGCGGCCACCCACAACCTTGGGCATGGCGTAGGGCAGGGTGCCTGCTACCTGAGCGTCAGCCAGAGTCTGTACGACGTCCTGCAGAAGGGGTTCGCCCAAGCTGCCGGGCTCCTTCGTGCGGTCCAGTACGGCAATCTTCTGCACCGTCTTGGGAAGAGCGGCAATCACGTCTGCAGCCGGGAAGGGACGGTACATGCGAATCTTCAGAACGCCGACGTCCTCACCCATGGCGGTCACGGCCTCAAGAGCAGCCTCGGCACCGGAGCCCATCATGATGATGACGCGGGTGGCATTCGGGCAGCCGATGTATTCCACTACATCGTAGTAGCGGCCGGTGAGGTCACCGAACTTCTTCATGGCACCCTTCACGATGGCGGGTACGGCTGCGTAGTACTTGTTTACGGTTTCGCGGCCCTGGAAGTATACGTCCGGGTTCTGGGCGGTACCGCGGATGACGGGAGCATCCGGCGTAAGACCACGAGCGTGGAAGGCATCCACCCACTTCTGGTCAATCATGGCGCGCAGCGTGTCGTCCGTGATGTCGGCAATCTTGCCCACTTCATGAGAGGTGCGGAAGCCGTCGAAGAAGTTAATGAAGGGCACGCGGCTCTCCAGCGTGGCAGCGTGAGCGATGGCGGCCATATCCGGAGCTTCCTGAGTGCTGGCACCGCAGAGCATGGCGAAGCCGGTGGAGCGGCAGCTCATCACATCGCTGTGGTCACCGAAAATGGAAAGACCCTGAGCGGCCAGTGCACGGGCGGCGATGTGGAATACGCAGGGAGTGAGCTCACCGGCGATTTTGAACATGTTCGGAATCATCAGGAGCAGACCCTGAGAAGCCGTGAAGGTGGTGGCGAGAGAACCTGTCTGCAGGGCACCGTGTACGGCACCGGCGGCACCGGCCTCACTTTCCATCTCTACGATGCTGGGGACCGTTCCCCAGAGGTTCTTGCGGTCTACGGCCGTCCACGTCTCTGCCGATTCACCCATCGGAGAGGACGGGGTGATGGGGTAGATGGCGGCTACTTCTGAACAACGGTACGCTACGGAGGCAACGGCCTCATTAGCGTCAATGGTGCTGTATGTAGTGCTCATAATGGTTGTACTATATTGTGAAAATTGTGTGTTGCACACTCGTGGCCTCGGCTGCATAGAATACAGCGAGTTCTCACTACGGCTATCATACACCCATCCGCCCCTTGAATCAATCCAAAAAGGCAGCATCAGCCGCTTTTTTTGTGGAATGCGTCAAAAAAGTTGCGTGAATGACGGGGAAGTTGACTGCCTGAGTTTGATGCGAAGACAATCAATGGAAGGTAGCTTCTGAGTTTTGGAGAGAATATGGGTAAGCTTTATTTGTGTTTTTGCTGATGTTTTTTTATTAAGCTAAAAAAATAGATTTTTTTAGCAAAAAACTTGACAGGTATATAGAAAACGATATTATTATATCTAGCTAACAGACTGTTGGCATTAATTGTTGGAAATTAATACAAACTAACTAACGAATATGTGGAATGTAATCATTGGTATACTGTTCATCATTGGCGGCGCTAGTGGTGAGTTTGTGCTGAAAGGAACTAATAGTAGCTCAGCTTTAGTTTATGTAGGTATTGGCTTGATTGTCTGGGGTATTATTCAAATTGTAGGAGCCTCTAGTAAAGACGATAACGATAAGTAAGCGCTGGAGGCCCAAGTAAGCTCCGGATATATTATTCTCGAGAAGCGTATGTAGGGCTTAAGGTTGAAGCTCCAGCTACCGCTGTCTATTCTATGAAAGCGGTAGCGCATTTTTTTGGGAGCTTGAAAACCGGAGAGTAAGCCAGAGGTGCTTCTTGATTTGATTCACTTAAAAATAAGTAGCGCTTCCCTGTAGTTGGCTTCTTTTTCTCCACTCTCTATCTCTTGCCCCATTCGCATTTTTGTTGATGCGGTATGGACATGGTGTCTCCATTTGCAGGAGTTGTGTCGAGCTGTATATGGGGGGATTTACCTCAGTAAGCTACACTCGTAAGCCTCAGTTGAAGTAAACTGGGGCTTGCTGCATTTTGATTCCCTGTGTAATCTTACGCCGTGTCTTTTTTGTGGAATGGTGTCAATATTCTGTGAAAAGCTTCGTGTTTCTATTAATCGATATTCACCTGTCAATGATGTAATTTTGTGTTTTTGTGCGCGTGAAGAAGTGTTATGGAAGCCGAATAACAGTATTTTTTCATCATAAATGAATTGTTTACGTTTGCCAAAGCGGGAAAAGTGTGTTAAAATGCGGCCATGGCGAATACTGAAAGCTTTACCGCAAAGATGGCAGCCACCCTCGGGCTGGATGAGCAGATGATTGTGCCTTACGGCCGCGATAAGGCCAAGGTGAGTCTGCAGGTGCTCCGTGAGCGTCCTCGCAAGGGCAAGCTTGTGCTGGTGAGTGCACTGACGCCCACACCTGCGGGTGAGGGTAAGACAACGGTGTCCATCGGTCTTGCACAGGGCCTGAAGGCGAACGGCAAGAGCGTGTGCCTTGCGCTGCGTGAGCCGAGCATGGGGCCGGTATTCGGTCGCAAAGGCGGTGCAACGGGTGGCGGTGCTTCCAGCATTACCCCCGGTGAGAGTATCAACCTGTGCTTCAATGGTGACTTTCCCGCTATCACTTCTGCCAACAATCTGCTGGCAGCAGTGATTGATAATGCTCTTTTCTACAAGACGACGCGTCTGGACCAGAATAAGGTGCTCTGGAAGCGCGTGATTGACATGAATGACCGCTCCCTGCGTAACATCGTGGTGGGGCTTAACAAGAACGGTGTGCCGCGTGAGGAGGGCTTCAACATTACTCCTGCTTCCGAAATCATGGCCTGCTTCTGCTTGGCTGAGGATTTGGAGGACCTTCGCCGCCGTATTGATAACATCGTGGTAGGTTTTACCGCTGAGGATGAGGCTGTATATGCCCGTGAGTTTGGTGTGACGGATTCTCTGCTGGCCATTCTGCGTGAGGCTATTAACCCGAATCTTGTTCAGTCTCTGGAGGGCGTGCCCGCCTTCGTGCATGGTGGTCCCTTCGCTAACATTGCCCACGGCTGCAACTCCGTTATCGCCACAAAGATGGCTCTGGCCTGCGCTGATTACGCGGTGACCGAGGCTGGTTTTGCCTTTGATTTGGGCGCCGAGAAGTTCTTGGACATTAAGTGCCGCCAGAGCGGTCTGTCCCCGGATGCTATTGTCATCGTTGCTACCATTCGTGCTCTGAAGATGCATGGTGGTGTGGCGAAGACGGAGCTGGATCCGCCTAATGCTGATGCTGTGCGTCGTGGTCTTGCTAATCTGCAGGCTCACATTGAGAGTGCCAAGCTGTACAACCGCCCCGTGACAGTGGCTATTAACCTCTTCGAAGCTTTCGATACGGAGGAAGAAATCGCAGCTGTGAAGGAGCTTTGCGCTCAGATGGGGGTGGGCTGCGCCGTGGCTAATGTGTTCGGCAAGGGTGGTGAAGGTGCCCGTGAGCTGGCCGCCATCGTGGCTGAGAGCATGGAAGGCCCCGCTCCTGAGCCCTTTAAGTGCTTGTACGAGCTGGATATCCCTGTGGAGGAGCGTATGGCTACCATCGCCCGCAAGATTTACGGTGCTGATGGCGTGGTGCTGACGAAGGCTGCTCAGAAGAAGCTGGCTCTTATGGCCGCCAATGGTCTGACTGACCTGCCTATCTGCATGGCTAAGACTCAGAACTCCCTTTCTGACAATGCCACGCTGCCGGGCCGCCCCACCGGGTTCACCATCACGGTGCGTGATTTCGAAATC
Source organism: Akkermansia sp. (assembly GCA_017517385.1). GTDB lineage: Bacteria > Verrucomicrobiota > Verrucomicrobiia > Verrucomicrobiales > Akkermansiaceae > Akkermansia. Next base: position 54,190 of record JAFWZG010000025.1, on the reverse strand, counting down.
GCAAACGGTGCCGGTTTCCTTGTGGCTCTCTGCGGTGACATTATGCGTATGCCCGCTCTGCCCAAGGTGCCTTCCGCCTGCGCTATTAAGGTGGACGCCGATGGCAACATTAGCGGCATGAAGGGCTAATTACACTCTTTGACGTATAGAGAAAGTGCCGCAGCCGGGCCGGCAGCGGCACTTTCTGCTATTTCCGATGCTTTAGATATATAGCGTGCGGGGGCGTGTGCCCGGAGCGTCAAAGGCGGTGTTGACTTCTGCCGGGGCGTGGTGGCGGAGGTCAATGAGGCGGATGGCTCCGCGCGGACAGGCTTGCTGGCAGGCGGTTTGCGGGAGCTCTGCGCTTTTGTTGCGGCGGTGCGCGTTCAGGCGCTGGACGCAGTAGGTGCATTTCTCCATAACTCCACGGGTGCGTACGCTCACCTGCGGGTTGGTGGGCGTGCGGGTGGAAGCCTGCGCTTGGCGGGAGTAGTCCCGGTAATTAAAGTGGCGCGCTTCGTACGGGCAAGCGGCTGAGCAATAGCGCGTGCCCCAGCAGCGCGGGTATACCATGGCATTCAGGCCTTCATCGGTATGCACGGTGGCGTGTACGGGACAGACGGCTTCGCAGGGGGCATTCTCGCATTGGCGGCAGGCGGAAGGAAGATAATGCAGGCTGCCATCGCTGTTGCGATAGCGCTTGATGTTTAGCCACTGCAGGTCGCGGTGGTTGGCGATGTCTTCCTGCCCCACAGTGGGGATGTTGTTTTCAGCCCGACAGGCGAGAGCGCAGGCGCCGCAGCCGTCACAGAGGGCGGTATCAATGATAAGGGCCCACTGCGGCACGGATGTGTTCGTTGGTTTGGGGGGCGCTTCTACGCAGCGCGGGGGGAGAGGCGAAGCCGGGCTGTGAGGAAGTGTGGGTTCGAGTCCCACTTGGGTGGGAATGGCTCCTACTGTGGCTGCGCAGAGGGGGAGGCAGATTCTCTGCAGGTCGGGTACGCCGCAGGCGGGCAGGGTGTGCCCGTTCACTTGGACACTACCGATGGTGTTCGCCGCTGCGGGGATGAAGGCTTCCGCTGTTCCGGTGAAGCCGCTGAGCGGGAAGCGGGTTTCTCTCAGCCATGGGTTATGCGAGAATCGGCCATCGGCAAAGAAGGGGTGCAGGTACAGCGCCGGGGCATCAGCCGCGGGCTCTGCTGAGGGGATTGTCTCAGGCTTGGGCGCGCGCGCTGCTGCAAAGCCGCGTCGGAGCAGGGGCTCGGCATCCGGGATGAGGTTCAGAAGAACTTCACGAATGGGGGAACGATCCGCTCGCCCGATGAGGGGGAGCTCCGTTCTGTGCAGCAGGCTGTGCAGCGCTTCAGCTTCAGATACCGCAGGTACTAGTGGCAGGGTGACGGGCTGGCGCAGGCAGAGGTTGCCATAAGCATCCGCCTCTGCTCCCCATTCTTCCAGAAAGTGTGTTTGTGGCACCGTGTAGCGGCAAAGGCCGGCAGTGGTATCCGGTGTCGTGGCGCAGAAGCGAATGGTTTCTGCGCGGCAATGGCGCAGGGCTTCGGCAAACTCCGGGTGCAGAGCGGCGGGGTCTGCCGGGGTGAAGATGAAGAGCACGTCCAACTCCGGGAGTGCGGCGGTGAGCTCGGTGAGCGTGCCGTGGCCGGTGGGGTAACGCAGGGCGGGGCCAAGCGTGTGGGTGATGAGGGCGTCCAGCTCCGGGAAGGTGGAGTGGCGCGGCTCGGCTATGGGGTCATATTCGTAAAAGGCGGCGCCGCTGAACTGCTTGAGCTCTTCCTCCTGAGCGGCTCGCAGCACGCTGTATCCGGCCGGGAAGAGGAAGGCGACTTTTCGACCATTGCGTAGGGCTGTTCCCCATGCGCGGAAGGCTCCTTGCATACCCTGAGCGGGGTAAGGGGTGCCATTAAAGGTGGGGGAGGTGCGTGTGGGGGTGTACAAATCCGTCAGCGAGGCTTGTGCGAAAGCGGGGAGGCCGGGATGCTGCTCGGCGTAATGTGGGTTTGGCTGCAGCATGGTCGGCAGGCCGCCGTGGCAAACGGCCAGCATGGGGATTGCTCCGCCTGCCCATGGCATGGACGTGGCAAAACAGGTGGCCTCGCCGGGCAGCTGCCATTCCGGGCAGGATTCCGGCTCAATGGCATATTGCTGCGCTCTTCTGCACGCGGGCAGAGCCGTTAGAGCTAGAGCCCCTAATCCCTTTAGGAAGTTGCGGCGCGTTATAACCTGCCTGTTTGACTGCTGCATGTGGCTTATTATAGCGCATTGAGGCACGATTGACAAATGTAATCTGCGATATTCCGCTTGACAGTAGGCGGCTGAACAGGCACAATAGCGGCATGAAGTCACGTGTGATAATACCGCTGGAGGAGTTCCCGGAGGAAGGATTGGTGCTGGAGGGTGAGGCTGATGGCTCTCTCTTCGGTACGGAAGAAACCGGCGCTCCGAGCGTGGGCCCTCTGTCCTACAGCCTGGAAGCTCAGCTGTATGAGACGGAGCTGGTGGTGCGAGGAAGCATCTCTGCCCCGTTCCTCCTCCGCTGTGACCGCTGCCTGCGTGAATTTGAGTATACTGTGCAGATTGATGAGCTGACCATTTCATGTGATGTGAAGGGAAAAGTGGAGGCGGATGTGACTGAAGAACTGCGCGAAGAGGTTCTTCTGGAGCTCCCCGGATACCCAAAATGTGAGATTTCAGGCCTTGAATGTGAAATAAATGACACATTTTGTGATTTTAGGCTGGACAAAGACCCCCAATCGGGTGTAAACTCGGCCACCCCGAGTGGCAAGAGCGTCTGGGATGCCTTAGATGATTTTCCTCAAAAGTGACGCACTGGCCCCACTCTCACTCACAGTAAATCTTAACCAGAATATAGAACTATGGCAGCTCCGAAACGCAGAACGTCCAAGATGAAGCAGCGCTCCCGCCTGGCCGCTCAGGCCTGGAAGGCCCCCAAACTCGGCAAGTGCCCCAAGTGCGGTGCAGCCGTTCCCGGTCACACTGCCTGTGGCCAGTGCGGTACCTACAAGACCCAGAGTGGGGCTGAGGTTATTGTGAAGCTTGTGGACTAATTAGTCCGCTCGCGATAAGAACCCCTGCTTAAATAAAAAGCTTCAATCGCCCTGCAGTTGTGACTGTAGGGCGGTTTTTGTGTTGACATCATACGAAAATGGTGTTAGAGTACGGACAAACATTCTACGAACACGCGTATGAAATTAGCGATTGATGCGATGGGTGGCGATGCTGCACCCGGTGTGAATGTGGACGGCGCCGTGCAGGCTCTGTCCCGTATGGATTTTCTTAAGAAGTTGTTTCTAGTTGGTGATGAGAGTGTTCTGAAGGCTCAGTGTGATGCCGCCGGGATTGGCTCGAACAGCAAGCTGGAGATTGTTCATGCTCCCGAAGTGGTGGGTATGGATGAGAGCGGCCTTGCTGCAGTGCGCCAGAAGAAGAACTCTTCCATGAGCATTTCCGTGGATTTGGTAAAGAAGGGTGAGGCTGATGCTGTGCTTTCTGCAGGTAACACGGGTGCCGCCGTGGCTGCCAGCACGATTAAGCTGCGTTTGCTTGATGGTGTGGAACGCGCCGGTATCGTTTCACCTTTGCCTAGCATTCATGGGTATGTGCTGGTGAGTGACACCGGCGCTAATCCTGATGCAAAGCCCCGCCACTTGGTGGGTTACGCTGTGATGTCCGCTATGATGGCTCGCTATGTGTATAACCGCGAGGTGCCGAATGTGGGCGTGATGAGCAATGGCACGGAGGATTGCAAGGGCAGTGAGTTCTCCCTGAAAACTTTTGCTCTTCTTAAGACCCTTTCTGACCGTGGTATGCTGCCGTTTAACTTTACCGGCAACTGCGAGGGGCATGATCTCTTTGAGACGGAGTTGGATGTGGCTGTGACGGATGGTTTCACCGGCAATATCCTGCTGAAGAGTGTGGAGGCTACGGCACATGCTTATACGAATTGGATTAAGGCCGGCATTATGTCCAGCACAATGGCTAAGCTGGGCGCTCTCTGTATGCGCTCTGTGTTTAAGACCCTCAAGAGCCGCATGAGTGCTGATGCCATTGGTGGCTGCCCGCTCATGGGTGTGAATGGTGTGTCCATCATTGCTCATGGCTCTGCAAATGCTACGGCTATTCTGAATGCCTGCCGCATGGCTGCCAGCATGGTGCGCAACAGTGTGAATGATCGTATCATTGAGACGATGGCCAAGATTAACCCCGTGCTGAAGGAGCTTGAGGCTTGAGGCTGGGCTGATTCTCTTACTGTAAAAAAACGGGAGCCGGGCAGTAGTTCTGCTCGGCTCCGTTTTTTTGGGGAGGAAAGGCTTGTTGGTTATCAGCGGATGATGGGGCGGCCTTCGGAATCAGAGAACGCACCGAAGATGATACGGACGATGTCTATTACCTGCCAGATGCCGAAAAAGCCTACTGTGATAAGCTGCAGGATGCCTGTAAACACCTTTCCGGCATAGAAGCGGTGAAGGCCGCATATTCCGAAAATCATGAAGAAGGAGAGCAGAAGGGTAGCTGTACGGCTGCAGGGTGAAATGGTATTTTGCATAGTTCTTTGAAAGCTTGCCTACCGCGCAAGCACTGCGGGGGTGCCGCTGTTACCGCAGGCGGAGATGGGGCGAATGGCTATGCGGCTGGCGGAGCCGATGAGATTTGCCGGAAGGGTGACCCTGTTCTGACCGCCGGGGAGAATGCAGACTGTATACCAAGTGCTGCCGTCACCTGCCTGAATAACCCACTTGCGGGCAGCTGTGTCCACAGGAGCCCAAGCGAGGCGGATGGTGTTGCCACGGTTCTGTGCTTGGGCGGTGGGGCGGCCGGGGCGTACGTTTCCGCACCAGGGCATGGCCGGAGGTACGGCGTACGTGGTGTAGCGGCGTGCAAGGTAATTCTGGATGCCTCCGGCATTGTTGCCAATGGAGCGCCAGCTCCAGAAAAGCTGGCCGGCACTCTGGCGGGCAAGGCGGCGGGAATAGTCTATCTGGGCATCAATTTCTGAAGCGGGGCGGCCGGGGTCCTCGCGGCTGTTGATGCGTGCGGAGGCAATGCCGGGCCAGACGGGGCGTCTAGGATTGATGCTGACCCACCAGCGCATGAGCGCGGTGAAGCTCTGCTCGCTGTCGATGCGCCAATACAGCTGGGGTGCGAGGTAATCCACCCATCCACGGGAAAGCCACTTGCGGGCGTCACAGGCGAGGTGCTCGTATGCATTTACACCGGCCTGCACACCGGAGGGGTGCCCGGGTTGCCAGATGCCGAAGGGGCTGATGCCCACGCGTACCCAAGGTTTGACTTGCTTTACGCCGGAGTAAAGGCGCTGAACGAAAGCATCAATGGCGGCGCGTCGCTGTGCCGGGCTGCGACCATCACGCACGTTATGATGAGGGGGGTAGGGGTAGAAGTAGTCATCCAGATGCACGCCGTCTATATCATAACGGCGCACGACATCCATGATGACGTTCAGCACGTGCTGCTGTGCTGTATTGCTGGAGGGATTCAGGATGGTGGTGGAGCCTGCCTGCATGAGCAAGCTAGGATTCCTGTTGGAGATGTGGTTCCGGCCAACGGGGCGCCCGCTGATGGTGGCACGGAAGGGGTTGAACCAAGCGTGCAGTTCCAGCCCACGCTTATGAGCCTCAGTGATGGCGAAGGCGAGGGGGTCATAGCCGGGGTTGACACCGGGCCCGCTCAGCCAAGCGCTCCAAGGCTCTAGGTTGGAGCGGTAGAAGGCATCGCCATTCGGGCGGATTTGCAGGATGATAGCGTTCAGTTTTAACTGAACGGCCTTGTTCAGGATGGTGAGAAGCTCTTGTTTTTGCTGGGCTGCGGAGAGGCCGGCACGGGAAGGCCAGTCCAGATTATACACGGTGGAGACCCATACGGCGCGGAACTCACGGGGCGGCTCGGGTGCATTTTCATTCACCTGCTGCCATGCTTGAGCGAGGCTTATCGTGGTAAGGAGTAGTATGAGCTGCAGCAATTTCTTCATGCCCCGCATAGTACTATAGCTCAGCGGGGTTGGCAAGTTTGTTCTCTGCCATGATGTTAAATGGGCTTTGCCGCTTATTTTCTTGCGAGGCGCAGGAGGGCGCGGTAAGCCTCAGGGTGATTGAGCGCGGCTGCTTTCCGGTACCAATAAGCTGCCAGTTCAGCACTACGTGGGGCGCCAATGCCTTGCTCAAAACATTCACCGAGGCGGTAAGTGGCAGCGGAGTGGCCGCAGAGAGCTGCTCGCTCTAGGCAGGATATAGCGCCGGAGGGGTCTTTTCTGCAGCCTATGCCTTTCAGGTAGCACTTGCCGAGCTGATAGAGGGCATCCGTAGCACCGCTGCGGGCGGCTTGGTCAAAGAGGGCTACCGCGGCTTCATAATCCCGCGCACAGCCACGGCCTCTCATGAGGCGTTTGGCTTGCTGCATGCAGTCCGCGGGGTTGATAGGTGCTTCGTGTGACATGCGGAATACGCGGGCTCAGGGGGTGGGAAGAATGCTGGGGAGGGCTTTGATATATTCGGTGATGCCGTTGAGAATCATCTGTACGGAGAGCAGCACGAGAATGGTGCCCATGAGACGTGTGAGGGCTGTGGTGCCCTTTTCTCCAAGGAATGTCAGGAGTTTCCCGGAAAGGCAGAGCAGGGCGGCCGTCATGAACCATGCCAACAGAATGGAGATAATGCCTTCCATCTTCTCCATAGGGGTTGTGCACATGGCAGCCTGCATCATTACAACGGATATGGCGGCCGGCCCTACAATGAGCGGTACTGTGACCGGCACGATGAAAATTTCCGTGCTGCTCAGGTCCAAGTGCGGGCTACGCTTGGTGGGGAACACCATGCCGATGGCGATGATGAAGAGCATGATGCCGCCACTCAGGTTCAGCGAACTGGTGGAGATGCCCATCCAGCCTAATATCAATTTACCTAGGAAGAAGAAAAAGAGCAGCAATATCAGCACGAAAAACACCTCTCGAAGCAAAACGTGTTTGCGGCGCTTTTCGGGTAGCTGAAGTAGAAGGCTCTGTACCATTGGGGCGGTTCCGGCGGGATCCAGTACGAGAAAGAGTGTGCCGGCGCAGGCGATGATGTGTTCCCAGCTCATGGTGAGTATTCGGTTGAATTAGAATTCCTTGTGCGCAAAAATCCAAGCGGAGATAAGGAGGTGCATTAGCATGTATGCTACAGCAATGAGGGTCAGGCTGCCAAGCATGGCCCAGCTGAGAGCTACTCCGGAGGTGGCTGTATCAGCCACGGAGAATAGGCTGAAATCAGGCAGAAGCAGGCTTACAATCTGCTGAGTATGCTGCATGATTGGGCTGGTGCCTTCCGTGCCGGTAGCGCTGATGGCGCTGAAGAGCTGCCCCTGAAACATGCCGATGAAATAGGCACCGAGGCCGAAAATCATGCTTACGATGGTACCGCTGGTGAAGCAGGAGAAGAGCAGGGTGATGGTGGTCAGCACTCCATAGCCAAGAAACATGGCTATGATGGCTCGCTGGGTATCCCAAGTGTTGCCTGCTGCGTGAATCTGTTCCAGATACGGCCCCATCTCAGAGGTCGGTATTCCCTTGTGCTGCAGTAAAAGGCACATCTCTTCCGCAAGGGTACCTTCACGCAGCCATAATACTGCGCTCATCAGGCCGTCCATCACCAGCAGCATCACCAGCAGGAGCAGCATGACTCCGGCTGCTTTGCCGGCCAGATAATCAAAGCGGGGTACCGGTTTGCAAAGAATGGTGTAGAGAATGCGGTCTTCTGTGTCTCGCGGGATAAGAAGAGCTGTGGCTCCCACACAGAAGATGAGGCCGAAGAGCTGCATGCAGCCTATGGCTACATCTTTGATAAGCTGCAGTTGTTCTATACCTCGGAATTCAACGCCGAGCTTTCCTTGATATGGTAGAAACTGCAGTGCCATGAAGCCGATGCCGAATACTGCCAGCACCAGAAAGAGGCGCATGCGTACCAACTGGGTAAACGTGACGCCCGCTACCGCGGCTACGCGTGCGGGCGTTCGTACCAGGCTGCTCTGGGCTTGGGCCATGGCGTTCCTGTGGGCTTGAGTTATTTACGAGGGGCGCTTTCTCCGGCCTCAATCAGGTTCCAGAAAGAACGGCTGGCTCCGAGGGCATGGTCTTCATTGCCACCCATGTTGGCACGGAACATGAAGTCCTTCAGAGAATCTGCATGCAGCACGCGCTGCACGATGACGGAACCGTTCTCGATGGTGAAATAGATACGATAATCCTTTGAACGATAACGGAAGATGCGGCGGCCGTCTCGCTCGACGACACCAAAGGCAGGGTCTTCCTTCTTACCGGTGAGAAAATCCTCATCAACCCGGAAACCGGAGATTAACTCCAGCTGTTCCAAGGTCGGAATGGCCGAGACTTCGCTCGCGCTAATTTCATTGAATACGATTTGATGCATCGGCTGGAGTTTAGTCTAAAAACGAGCGTTTGGCAAGTCTTAAATTTGCCTTCTTTTCTATATTTACGGATAAAAAAAGCCGGGCAGTGGTGCTGCCCGGCATGAAAATATAGTGGAAAAAAGTGAATCAGTTCTGTCTGGAAGAGCGGTTAGCGCGGTTGGCCTGCTCATGCTCGCGGAGGATTTCCTGCCACTCCAGAATGATGCTGCCATGACCCTGCTGGATGACTTTGCCTTGGTTATCCACAATGATAGCAGAGGGGTAGGCACTGGGGGGCTGGTAGCCGGGAACATTTGCTACAGCTGAGGGCATGGCAGCGGGGAAGCGTACCTGATGCTCGCGGACATAGTTCTTGGCATCTGCTTCCGAGCGGTCTCCGGAGACAAGAATAATCTCCACCTTTTTGCGGCGCAGCTTGCGGTACTCTGCTACAATCTGCGGCATGAGGGCGCGGCAGGGGCCACACCAGCTGGCAGAGTGCAGGAAGATGTAGTAGCGAGCATTTTTTGCGGGGCGGCCACTGATGAAGTCTACCTCGCTAAGGGCTTCTGCCACAGTGGGGCGCTTAGGCTCGGAGTCTTCGCTAGCGTTAGCATCATCAGGGATTTCTACATCCGGAGCATCCTTGATGGTGTGATTTCTCCACTGCATGACGGAGGAGCCATGCTGGCTGGTCACCACGTTGCCATCAGCATCCATGAATATGGCCCACGGGATGCCGGGCGTCTGGGGCATATTAGGCAGCTGAGGCATTTTATCCTTAGCGATGATGGGGAAGTTGCCGTTGTTGGAGGTCACGAACTGCACTGCCTGTTCAGGGGTGTTATCCTGACTGTGGAGAATGAGCTCCACCTGACCGCTGCGGCGAATATTGGCATATTCAGCGGCGATGCGGGGCATCTCATTGCGGCAGGGGCCGCACCAGCTGGCCGAGCGGAGGATGATGAAGAACTTGGCGTTCAGATTCGGACGGGCACTTGTGAGGTATTCTGCATTCTTCAGGGCTGTGGCCACAACGGAAAGCTCTTGTGCGGGCGCTTCATCCTGAGCTGCTGTGCTGCGTTCGCCCCGGCGAGTATTCTGGCGGGTAGCACCCTGACGAGTAGTTTGGCGGGTGGCACTCTGGCGGGTGGCCTGACGAGCACCTGTACGAGCGGTGCGGCTCGTCTGGCGGGTGGTCGTAGCTTCATCCGCTGCTGCAGCCTCCGGAGCGGCCCAGCTGCTGATGCCCAGTAGCAGGGCAAAAAGAAGGAGTGTGTGTTTCATGACATCACCATGCTAGCACATGTATATGGTATGTCAATCGTAAAAAGGCATTTCATGCCAGAAAAGTCGGAATAAAAATGCTGTGGGTATAAAAAAGCGGAATGCCAAGTGTGGCATTCCGCTTTTACTGGCGGGTAAGTTAGGCTTCGTCAAATACGAGGGTCTTGCTCCAACCATCCTTAGGGGTGTGCGTGTTCGGGAAGATTGCTCTTGCCACGTCAAGATAATCCTCGGGATTAGGCATGGAGGGGCTGTAGTGAGTGAGCCAGAGCTCTTTCACACCACCGGCCTGTGCAGCCATCTGTGCGGCCTCGGAGAAGAGCATGTGCTTGTTCTGCACAGCCTTGTCCAGCTTCTCGTCATCTCCGTACATGCCTTCGCAGATGAAGAGGTCAGAGCCTGCTGCAGCTGCTGCAATGGAAGGAAGGGGGCGAGAATCCGTACAGTAGGTAACCTTCAAGCCACGGCGGGGTGCGCCCATCACCATGTCCGGTGTGTAGGTGCGACCGTCCTGCTCGATAGTTTCACCCTTCTGAAGACGCTTCCAGAGAGGCATGGGTACGCCCAGCTCTTTAGCCCGGGCGGCATCAAACTTACCTGCACGGGGTAGGCTGAAGCTGTAGCCAAGGCAGGGCAAATCGTGCTCTACGGCAAAGGCCTTCAGCTCGCAGTTCTGGAAGCTGAGAAGGGTTTCCTCCGCCTCCAGCTCGCGAACGGTTAGCTCAAAGGTGAGGAAGGGCGCGATGCAGCGGAGGCTGTTGACGATGTGCTCAGTACCCACGGGGCCGATGATGCTGACGGGCTCAGTGCGGCCCATTTTGCCCATGGTGAGCAGAAGGCCGGGGAGACCGCTGATGTGGTCCGCGTGGATGTGGGTGATGAGGATGATGTCTATGGGGCTAAGATTTTGGCCTGCTTTCTGAAGGGCTATCTGAGTGCCTTCACCGCAGTCAATGAGTGCGGCGTGACCGTTGCAGCGAACCATCAGAGAGGTGAGCCACCTGTCTGTTTGCGGCAGAGTGCCGCCAGTACCTGATAAGCAAATGTCTAGCATAATTAGTGATTGTTAGATTAGTTAATGTAATAATTATTACTTCAAGTATGCCGACATGAAGGAGTGGGTGGTTTCTCCGTAATTCGGTTCAAAAGTGAACCTTCGGCAGAATGGGCTGATGGCTGGTGGATACCTGTTTTTCAGCCTGCGGAAAATAAGCTTACGCTGTGGGGTAACCGTCATCAACGAGTGATGGAGAGGTGTGGTTACCTTGTTTTTCCGTCTTCCGTTTTATACATGAAGATGGCAGTCCAAAAGCCGAGGCTGGCAATCAACCTCGTGGGCTGTCGTATATAGTGACGCAGGAACGGCTCATAGTGTTGAATAAAATTGTAGAAAAAATTAATTTTCTTCGAAAGTGAGGCTCTTTTGCCAGCCATCACGGGGAGTATGAGTATTTGGGAAGATGGCGCGAGCTACATCCCGAAAGGCTTTGGGATTGGGGAGGGATGGGCTGTAGTGCGTAAGCCAGAGCTCTTTTACACCGCCGGCTTGAACCGCGAGAGTGGCGGCCTCGGAGAAGAGCATGTGCTTATTTTCCTTTGCCTTGGGCAGATTTTCATCTTCTCCGTACATGCCTTCGCAGATGAAGAGGTCAGAGTCCGCCGCGGCGGTGGCTATGGCCGGTACGGGGCGGGAATCCGTACAGTAGGTTAGTTTGAGGCCACGGCGGGGCGGGCCGAGCACCATATCCGGTGTGAAGGTTTTTCCCTCGTGCTCAACTGTTTCGCCATTTTGGAGGCGTTTCCAGTATTCCAGCGGGATGTTTTGCTCCTTGGCACGAGCTACGTCAAATTTACCGCCGCGGGGCAGGGTGAAGCTGTAGCCATAGCAGGGCATGCCATGCTGTACGGCAAAGGCGCGGATGTCACACTCCATGAAGTACATCAGCTCTTCATCGTAGCCCAGCTCGCTGACTTGTACTTCAAAAGGAAGGCTGGTTGCAATGATACGCAGGCCGTTTACTGCTCGCTCTGTTCCTACCGGGCCTATGATGGAGACGGGCTCGGTGCGCCCCATGTTACCCATGGTGAGCAGAAGGCCGGGGAGGCCGCTGATATGGTCTGCATGCAAGTGCGTGATGAGGATTTTATCCACGGGCTTGAGGCTCATGCCGGCATCCTGAGCGGCTATCTGAGTGCCTTCCCCGCAATCCACTAGAACAGAATGCCCCTTATAGCGCACCATCAGTGAGGTGAGCCAACGATTATTCAGGGGCTGGGTGCCACCGGTTCCTAGCAGGCAGATGTCTAACATATGTTTGAGATTACCATGAGCCGCTCATTCCGGGCGGCTCATGGTATGCAGAAGGTGGTTATTCCCCCTTGAGGATGGCGAGGCGTGCGGAATCAAGCTGCTCCCAGGGGAGGTCCGTTTTTGTGAAGTGGCCGTAGTTCGTGGAGCGAGCGAAGATGGGGTTGCGGAGGCCCAGAACTCTCTCCATGTCTGCCGGTTTGAAGGAGAAGGCTTTAAGGACGCGTTCGATGATGGTGTCTTCATCAATGGTAGCAGTGCCGAAGCTGTCCACATCCACCATGATGGAGACGGGGCTGGCTTTGCCGATGGCGTAGGCTACTTGCAGCTCGCAGCGCTCTGCGAGGCCGGCCGCGACAATGTGTTTGGCTACCCAGCGGCACATGTAGGCACCGGAGCGGTCCACTTTGCTGCAGTCTTTGCCGGAGAAGGCGCCACCGCCGTGGCGGCCCATGCCTCCGTAGGTGTCCACGATAATCTTGCGGCCGGTGAGGCCGGAGTCTCCGTGGGGGCCACCGATAACGAAACGGCCTGTGGGGTTAATGAAGAATTCGGTTTCGGGGGTAATGAGTTCAGCGGGGAGTACGCGGCGGATAAGCTCAGTGCAGAAGCTGCGGATGGTGGAGATATCCACCTCTTCCGTGTGCTGGGTACTGAGCACGACGTTCAGGATGCGGGCAGGCTTGCCATCTGCACCGTATTCTACGGCTACTTGGCTTTTGCTGTCCGGGCGCAGCCATGCTACTTCTCCACTGTGGCGCACTCGTGCAAGCTCAATCATGATGCGGTGGGCAAACATGATGGGGGCCGGCATGAGCTCGGGAGTTTCATTGGCTGCATAACCGAACATGATGCCTTGGTCACCCGCGCCCTGCTCTGCGCCTTCCTTGCCCTCAGCCTCACGGGCATCCACGCCTTGGGCAATATCCGGGCTTTGTGTGGAGAGCAAGTTTGTGACGGTGAGGGTTTCTGCGTTGAATACAGCGTCATCCGCCGGTGTAGCATAACCAATGCTGCGCACTGTTTCACGCACGAGGGCTTCATAATCAATCTTGGCCTGAGTGGTAATCTCACCGGCAAGAATGACGTGGCTGTCCTTCACCAGTGTCTCGCAGGCCACGCGGCTGGCGGGGTCTTGCGTGAGGCAGGCGTCCACCACGGTGTCAGAGATGAGGTCCGCAACTTTGTCGGGATGGCCTTCACCTACGGATTCTGAGCTGAATATATGGAGTCTGTTCATAAAATTGTATACGTGTTATTCGTAATTGGAAAAGGAAAAGTCTTTCAGGCCGCTGGGGAGCTCTCCTTTTGGTGCGCCCATGGCGGACATGATAGATGAGGCGATGAGGGCAGTCTTGTTGGAGATGTCCGGTCTGGAATCGAGGATGCAGGTGAAGATGTCCCAGAGGAGGGTCATTTCATTGCGGAACTGGCTTGCTTGAATGACGAATGAGCGAAAACCGGCTGCGTAAAGAGCTGAGCTTTCAGTGCGGGTGAGGTTGCAGGAGGCTTTCTGGCGCAGTGTGTCATTAGTTACGGTATGCCAGTTATCGCGTTCTGCGAGAGTTGTTCGGCGGCGGCACAAATCCACATTATAGGGAGCCTTGCGGATGTCAGCAAGTACTTTGAGGTGCTCACGGCGCAGTGCGCTGTTGCGCGGGAGGAAATCGTTAATGATGATATCGAAGCACTCCGGGTGGTTGATTGCAGTGTAGATGGCAGGGCGTGAAGCATCTGCCGGGTGGAGGCACACGCGGTTGTATTGCTCTGCCAGTTTATTGTATAGGGCAGGGGTGCGGCGGGTTGGCTCCATGATGAGGCGGTTTGGGTGGCAGAAAAGAGGGAGCTTGGGGTAACGGCTGCGGATGTGGGCTGCCAGTAGGTCACTCGCCACGCAGACGGCGTTGCGGTGCACGCGGTCCCGCTTGTAAAGTTCGTCCAGCAGGGCGTTTGCATAGCCGTCTGCCAGCATATCATCGCTGACGCAGGGATTATCGAAAGTAAGCAGTACACCGATGCTGTCTGCCGCGTATTTTTCCAGCCAATCCGTATAGACGGGCAGCGGCATGGGGCGGCGTTCTTGGTACCAGTCCAAAGACCAGTTGCAGGCCGGGCAGCCGGCTACACGAATGGGTTTGCGCTGGGGTAGGAGGTTGTTCAGCTGGGTGGTAATCGTGTTCAGGGAGCGGTCGAAACGCAGAGCTCCGCCGAAAGTCCAAACTGCTTCAGGTAAGTAGGATTCCAGAAGGAAATTCAGTTCCGAGGCTTTGACCTGTCTGATAATGGAGCTCATGAGTTTTGATGTGGTAAGATGGATTCCCAGAAGCGCTGGCCGAGGCTGTGCATGGCGTTTTCGTCCCGGTCATCATTGCGCAGTACGAGGCGCAGCAGGTCGAAGAGGATTCCAGAGGCATTAGCATGCCCGCGCCCCTGAAGTTTGAAGTGTCGGAAGCCGAGTTCACGCAGATGGGCGATTTCCGGTGTATTCAGTGCCAGGACGCCGTGCTTTTCATGGGTAAGTAGGGTGGCGAGGTCTTGGCAGCCGTTTGTTTTCTGCTTTTGTTCAAACTCCTGCGTGTTGTAGCTGAAGAAGTTCAGTGCCAGTTTGGATAGCTCTCTGTAATGGTATGAACGCATGGGGCAGTGGCGTATGCAGTATTCGTTCACCAGCAAGATGTAGCGTTCTTTATCTTCTAGTTTTTCCAGAAGCTCGTCATTCAGGACATCATCCGGATGTACCATGACTTCATCATACTGATCAGCCAAGCGCTTGTAGGTATCAATTTTACCTTTGCCCCCGCCATTGGTGATTTTGAGGATGCTGGAAACTGTGCGCAGCGTGGGGAAGTTCGTCTTTATGTGCTCATGAAGAGCATCGGATGCAAGGATGACGGCGTTTTTCTGGGTGGGGTTATGATTGGAAATAAAGGTGAGCAGGGCATTGCCGAGCTCGTCAGAAAGGTGCTCTTTACCGAGGAGCAGATTGGTGAAGGTAAGGTAAAGGGATATGTTGCGCCTTTCGTATGCAAGGCCGGCGGTGCGAATTTCTTCCGTGTCTCTCAGGAGGTGCTTGAGCACGCGGCCACTGTTCCATGCACAGAGCGGTGCGCCGTGGACGATGCTGAAGGGGATAAACCCCAACAACTGGGTACAAAAATCGTGGAATGCTACCAGTTCGCGGTCATTCACGAACGCGCCTGATACATCCCACACGGCATCCGGCCAGCTGGGGTTAAGATATGGAGAAATCTTTGCCATGATTACATGTGCGCGTTAGTGTAGCAGATGTGTGCCTTTTTGGCAAGCGGAATATCTCGCGCACGTGTAATGCGCGCGATAAAAAAAGGAATGAGGGGTTGTTTCACTTTTAGCTTGAAGGAGCCGCTGTTTTGTTGTAAATATTATGCGTGATGGATATGTCTAAACTCTCTCTCGATTGGAAGCAGCTGGCTGACCTGCCGGATGCTGAAGGCTGGGCCGGTATGTATGCCGGTGTGACGAATGGTGCCCTCATTGTGGCCGGTGGTGCAAACTTCCCGGAGAAACCTCTTTGGGAAGGTGGCCCCAAGCGCTGGACGGCGCGTGTGTTCGTGCTTACCTCCGTGGATGGTGCATGGCAGGAAGGTACGCCGCTTCCGAAGCCTCTGGGTTATGGTGCTACGGCATCTCTGCCTGAAGGCGTGATGTTCATTGGCGGTAGCAATGCTGAAGGCGCCGTGGCTGATTGTTACCTGCTCAGCTGGGATGGCTCTGCTGTGAGCTGCAAACCGGTGGCTCCTCTGCCTGTTACGCTGACCGGGCATGCTGCTACGGTGATGGGTGGTAAGGTTTATGTGCAGGGTGGTAGCATTGCTCCCGGCGAGCAGGATGCCGAAAGCCGTCTCTGGATTTATGATCCTGCTGCTGATACTTGGACCGAAGGCCCCTCTATGCCGGCCCGTGGACGTTTCCTGCAGCAAATGGCCACTGTGGGTGACACTGTGTATGTGCTCGGTGGCATCGGCCTGAAGGATGGTGATGACGGCCGTAAGGTGCGCGATATGCTTACCGAGGCTTGGAGTTACACGGAGGCTACAGGCTGGGCTCCGCTGGCCGATTTGCCCCATTTCTGTGCTGCCGGTCCGACTCCTGCCCCTGTGATTAACGGCCGTATTTACCTGCTGGGTGGTGATGATGCCACGGTGAAGGGCTATACTCCGCAGAATCACCCCGGATTCCATAATTTCACGCTTTGCTATTGCCCGGGTTGCAATGAGTGGGCTCCTGCCGGCGAGATGGCAGTGGCCCGTGCCGTGCTGCCCTGCGCAGAGTGGAATGGCCTGGCTGTCATCGTGAACGGTGAGCAGCGTCCCGGCAAGCGCTCCAATCAGGTGTGGGGTGCATGCATGGGGTAATTCCCTCATATTCTAAATACTATGAAACGAACACTTTTTGCGTTGTTAGCGCTGTCTCTGTCCGCGCAAGCTGAAATCAGCTCCGTGGCGTCCGAGTCAGGGCTGAAGATTAGTGACAGCGTGGGCCGCGCCGGTATGGCAGCTGTTCTGCTGGAGCAGCAGGGCGGAATCATCATGACCGGTGGTGCAAACTTCCCGAATGCTCTCCCCGGTGCTAAAACGCCTGCCGAGCGTGGGGCTAAGGCATATTATGCTGATGTCACCTTCATGAATCTCGGCCAAGGCTGCACCACGCCTCAGGCCGTGGCTGTAGGGCAGCTGCCTGCCCCCATTGGTTATGCTGCCTTTACCGCTTATGGTAACAGCATGATTATTGCCGGCGGCTGTAATGATAGTGGCCACGTGTCTACTGTGACCTGCACTGAGCTGAAGAATGGTGAGGCTGTCACGTCCATTTGGCCGGAGCTTCCCATCACCATGGCATACCCGGCTTTCGCTGTGGTAGGCAGCAAGCTTTATGTGATGGGTGGTCAGGAAAAGGCTGACAGCGTGACGACGCTTTCCCGTTGCTTTGTGCTGGATATGGCAGCTCCCGGCGAGGGCTGGAAGGAAATTTCCCGTATGCCTGAGGCACGCATGCTGGCAGCAGCCGGTGTGGTGAATGGCCGTATTTATGTGATGGGAGGTTGCTCTCTGCACCCGGACGCCAACGGTGCCGCTGAGCGTACCTATCTGCACAGCGTCATGTGCTATGACCCCGCAACGGATACTTGGAGCACCATGCCTGCCCCCATGCCGGAGCCTCTCGTGGGCGCGGCAAACCCGCTGCCTTCTTATG
Organism: Akkermansia sp.; assembly: GCA_017517385.1. Lineage (GTDB taxonomy): Bacteria > Verrucomicrobiota > Verrucomicrobiia > Verrucomicrobiales > Akkermansiaceae > Akkermansia. The sequence continues at coordinate 36,948 of JAFWZG010000025.1, read as the reverse complement.
AGGGTAAGCTTTATGTGGTGGCCGGTGATCCCGGTAACTTCTATCGTGCATCTCTTACCGGCAAGGCTCCTGCTGAGCATCCCGGCCAGAATTACACGGTGTATTCCTTTGCTCCTGCTGCCGCTTGCTGGACGAACGAAGGGCGCAACGCCACCGGCGTGGCTACCTGCCCGGCCGTGCAGTGGGGTGACAGCATTTACATCATTTCCGGCGAGACTCATCCCGGTATTCGTACTCCCCTCATTTCCAATATAATCCTCACCAAATAACCATACTAAATAATATGCCTGAACCAAATCCAATCCTGACGTTCCTTGCCGATCTCACCCCCTGGGTGGCTATTGGTATTGCTGTTCTGGCCATTATGGCTGCATGCAAAAAGGGCCTCGCTAAACCTGCCATATCACCGAATGCACCCGTAACCAAGCCCGGTAAGTGGGCCTGGATTGCTGTGGCTGTGCTCTGGGTGGTGGTGATGCTGAACTACTTCGACCGCCAGCTGCTTGCGGTGCTTAATAAGTCCATGACCGAAGGTCCGGGCTGCATTGAGATGACGCAGGCTCAGTTTGGTATTGTAACCTCCGCTTTCTTGATTGTGTATGCTGCACTTTCTCCGGTGGGTGGTTATCTGGCTGACCGCTTCAGCCGCTCTTTCATTATTATGTGCTCACTGGTGGTGTGGTCCATTGTGACATGGATGACCGGTAAGTCTGAGACCTACGAAGAACTTATCTTCTGGCGTGCTATGATGGGCGTGAGCGAGGCGTTCTACATCCCTGCTGCTCTGGCTCTTATCACTGACTATCACCGTGGCAGCACCCGCTCGCTGGCAACTGGTCTGCACATGAGCGGTATCTATGCCGGCCAGGTGATGGCCGGTTACGGCGCCATGATGGCTGGTGACCCCTGCCAGATGGGCTGGCGCCTCACCTTCGAGGTGTTCGGTTTCATCGGTGTGGCATACGGTCTCATCGTGCTCTTCTTCCTGCGAGACCCGAAGGCCGAGGAAGCTCCCGCCACTGCTGCTGCTGAGGAAACTGCTGCTCCCGCTGCTCCCCAGTTCACCCTGGGCCAGATGCTCAAGAGCATCTTCACCGGCCGCGGCATGTACCTGCTGCTGCTCATGATTTCCTTCGCCGGCTTTGCCAACTGGTTCCTGCTGGGCTGGTATCCGCGCCTGCTGCAGGATATGTTCGACATCTCCGAGGCTGATGCCGGTCCCGCTGCCACGCAGTGGATTAACATCGCCAAGTACATCTCCGTGCTGGCCTGCGCCGTGATTGCCGACCGCTGGTATCTCCGCAACAAGAATGCACGCGCTTATGTGCCCGGTATCGCATTCTGTCTGGCTGGTCCCTGTGTGCTTCTTGCCATGATTTTCGGCGTGGAGATTGGTCTTGCTGCCGTGCTGGCTCTGGTGGCCATGCAGGGTGTGGCTCAGGGTGCTATGGATGCTACCCTCATGCCTGTGCTGCGCAGCACCATCGACGAGCGCTTCGCCGCTACCGGTTATGGTCTGCTGAACCTGACCTCCGTGGGTGCTGGTGCTCTGGTATCTTGGCTGGGTGGTATGCTTAAGGACGCTGGTACCCCGCTCTCCATGGTGCTGAGCCTGGCTGGTATCCTGATGATGCTCTGCGGTGTCATTCTCTTCTTGCTTCCCAAGAAAGAGGCATAAGCCGATTGCCAACTAGTTCAATTAATGAAAAGCGCCCTGCTTCAAATGAGGCAGGGCGTTTTTATGGGTACGACCGACGCGATATGCGCACTGCGGTGAAAGTCCGCGCGGAGCCGCGATGATGCGGAATCCCAGACCTGAAGAATAACTGCGGGGAGGTAACAAACCGTGGGAAAGGAAGTTCGAGAGGAAATCCAATACATCATCAAGAGTCCACAAGGTAGATGCAGACGGCGCGAGAGGAAAGTAGCATACTCATATTCGGTGAGACCCTACTTAAGCGTGAAAGCACTGCGGTATACACCGTCTGTAGGGAGTCAGCAGAGGCCATAGTACCACCAAAACGAACAACCCCGGTGGGAAGGGCTGAATCTCGGCGTGGGCAACCACTCAAAGCTCAGAACCTATAGCAGCAGAGCTAAGAAGTACTGAAATGTACGAAGCCTCGACTGAAAGATGGAAAGCGGTGCAAGTCCGAATCCACGTAACAGTGCGGAGGAGCTGACAGGGTATCCGGCGAGGAGAGATAAAAGAGTTGCGGCGGGAACATTAGTTCCAGGACCAATCACACGCCGAGAAACCGCCGTATGCGGTAATTCGCACGTACGGTGGTGTGAGAGGGGGACGAAAGTCCCCCTACTTGATTATCGTGATAAACTGAGCAGTGGTTTAACGAGATTGCAGGAATGCGAGCATTTCAGTATTCCCCTGACGGGCGGCAATCTCCGGAAGAGTTTCGCCGGTGGCGTGGGAATAAACGGCTGCAGGTGCACCGTTTTTCAGTGCCATGCGGATGATGGTCCAGAGCTGCTCGTGAGCTGCCTCAGGGGCGCTTACGCGCTCTGCGAGGGTGGTCATGGCTGCAGTAAGCTGCTCCATGGAGGCGGATTTCTCCACGAGGAGCTTCATGAGGGCAAAATGCTCTGCATTTTCTGCGAGGTACATGGGCTCTGCAAAGGAGTAAAAGCTTGTAACCCACCATTCGAAGCAGCTGGGCTCAATACCCGGTGCTGCGGTTTCCAGTAGTACGCGCAGGCATACGTCTTTATTCTGACAGAGGGAGGTGATGATGCCGTTTCGCAGGTTCGCCCCTTTAGCAATGTAGGCGCACATGGACTCGATATCCTCGCTCTTGATGGCACCGATAAGCTGTGGTACATAAGCGGAGGGCTTGCGCTCCAGCCCGCGGTCATAGGAAGTGCTGCGTGGGCTGTATTCCCGCACCGGTGAAGTATAGCGGGGGCGTGGAGCCGCGGCTGCGGGCTCCGAGAGCTTCAGGTAGCTCAGGTAGCCGTATTTGTTGATGGTCATGAAATCAATGAACGGGAAGCGGTCGCATTTGGGGCGGCGGGTTCTCAGTTCATTGGCTCGGGCAACGTCATCCGTGACGAGAATCAGGCGCCCGGTACCCATATTAGCCGGGTTCAGGTAAAGCTCACCCAGCAGCGCATCTGTTTCCGTGAGGGTGGGGTCTGTCTGCACCTGCTGTAGCAGGTTAGTGTGCTCTTCGAGTATAGGGGTGAGCGCTTCTCTAATTTCCGGGGAAAGGGAGTTGTTTACAATCTGCACCTTTTTGTCTTGCCCCTGCATGGGCGCTGTAATATGTTCCAGAAAGAGGGGCAGGTTTTCATGAATCAGGGAAGAGCTGTCCAGATAAATGGGGCTGTTACCCACCATTTCGGCTAGACGGTTGCGGGCGATGCTGTCCTTGCGGTTCACCATTTCCGGGAATGTGATGAGCTCACCATCCGGCCAGAGGGTCATGACCGCGGTGCTGCCGGTAGCATCATCAGTAGTATCAGAACAGCAGTTCCGTATGTCGGTAGCGAGCTGTTGGTCATGGGTGATGAGAAGTTGGCTGCGCTTGCGGTGGTTAAAGAAGAAGAGACGTACAAATTCGCCGTCTGCTGTTCCGGGGCTTACTTCACCTTCTTCTACATTGATAAGGTGAGCGTAACGTTCTTTGATTTTCAGTGCGGTCTGCGCCGCGTATTTGAGGGTGGAGCAGTTTTCCAATTCCTGCAATACGCTTGCAGTCATGGTGAGTTTTTTATTCACGGCATTAAGAAGATAGGCGTTTTGCAGAAGGTAGCTCTCTATTTCCTCGGCCATCCAAGTGCAGGCGTCTACATAGATAATGTCGAACCGGCTGTAAGGGTTTCCCGCGTTTTGCTGCTCTGGTACGGGAAGGTTTTCAGGGGTTTGCATAATGTTTATTTGTTAAATATGAATAGATAACATTGAGAAGGATGAGCCTAATCTTAAGATGTAAGATGGCATTTGCTTTTCTTCTCTCTGTACGCCTTCTATTCTAGGCCCTAACTCCTGCTAAGTCAATCTGAAATTACGTGTGTATGCTGTATAGCGCACAACTGTTAGTATTCTAAATGAAAAACGGGCAAGCCACAAAGTAGCTTGCCCGTTGGAAGTAGAAGTTTTGCGGAATCAGAGACAGCTCTTCAGCTTGGCAATGATGTTATCCTTAGAGGTTGCGCCCTGAATGCGGTCTACCTCTTCGCCGTTCTTGATAAAGATAAGCGTGGGGATGTTTTTCACACCGTAGCGTACGGCGAGAGCGCCTGCTTCGTCTACGTTGATCTTGCCCACCTTTGCGACACCGGCCATCTCAGTGGCGACTTGGTCAACGATGGGGGAAATCATGCGGCAGGGGCCGCACCAAGTGGCCCAGAAGTCGATAAGCACCGGAATGGGGGAATTAATGACTTCTGCCTCGAAGTTGCTTTCAGTAATCTGTAATGCCATAATAGTTGTTGAGATTAGTTGTTGTGATGCGGTCTCAATCAGCTGTGTTCAGTAGTTGTTACTCTTCGTCAGAGTAATCCTCTTCTCCGGCATCGCTGTCATCGTAAGAGCCTTCATCTGCAGAACCACCATTAGCGGTGGGATCGCCGAAGACGGCGTCTGCTACGGTGACTCGACCGGGTACTTGGTCTGTCTGGTACTGTACGAAGCCCATGAGCAGTATGATAACGAGGCTGAGTGCAGCAAGCACAACGAGAATCGGGCTGTCCTTCTTGGGTTCATCATCCTCTTCCTCTTCAGCCTGACTCTTGTTGAAGCCAGTGGGCTTGTTAAAACCTGTAGGTTTGGTGAACCCAGTGGGCTTGGAAAGCGGTGCCGTGGCTGCGGGCATGGCGGATGTGCCGGTGGGCTTGGCTGCAGGTGCCGCGGGTTTAGCTGCAGGCGCTGCTGGTTTGGGAGCGCCGGGAGCAGCAGGCTTAGCCGGGGCGGAAAGCGGGATTGTGGCCGCAGGTGCCGCGGGGCGAGCCGGAGCTGTGGGTGGTACGGGAGCACCGGGAGCAGCGGGGCGAGCCGGAGCCGTGGGAGGCACAGGAGCGCCGGGAGCAGCGGGGCGAGCCGGAGCCGTGGGAGGCACGGGGGCGCCGGGAGCAGCGGGGCGAGCCGGAGCCGTGGGAGGCACAGGAGCGCTAGGAGCAGCGGGGCGAGCCGGAGCCGTGGGAGGCACGGGGGCGCTAGGAGCAGCGGGGCGAGCCGGAGCCGTAGGCGGCATGGGGGCGCTGGGAGGTACGGGAGCACTGGGGGCCGCAGGACGACCGGGTACTACTGTAGGAGGTACGGGGGCGCTGGGGCGAGTGGGAGGTACGGGGGCGCTCAGGGGAACCGTGTTAGCTACGGGGCGAGAGGGCGGTACAGGGGCCACGGGAGCACTGGCGGGTCTGGGCGGCATGGGGCGCGTTGCGCCTACAGGGGGTGCTGCGGGGCGAACCACAGTGGGCGGAACCGGCGCGGTGGGAGGAACCGGGCGGACAGGTGAAGGGGGCGGAGGAGGTGTGCTCATATCAGTCAGTAAAGTCTATAACCGCATTGCGGACTTCCCTTATAATGCACTTTTTTTTTATTATTGCAAGCTGAAAACGCAGAGATGTTGCATTTTTTTGTATTTTCTATGATTGAGTAGGTGAAAAGTTATTGTTGTGCTGGCTGGAGGCGCTGATAGAGGGCCGGTTTTCCTCCCGGGGAGAGGGGGAGCTTCCAAGAGTGATCTTGTGGTGGATTGATGGCTCTGAGCAGGGCTAAATCTGAACGGCAAGCTCTTTGGAAGGCCTTTTGTTCGGGGGTTCCTCCCTGAGTCCATGTTTTTATGCCACCGCGGTATGCGGCTCCGGGGATATAGCCATATTTTCGTGCGATGTGGCCAGCATAGTTATGCATGGAAAGAGCCTGGCCGAGATTATTATTGTTGTTGAGTTCCTGTTGTGCCCATTTTTGCAGATTTGCCGCGTAGAAGGTGGCCCAACAAGAAAGACGGGTGTTATCAGGACCGTCTCCGGGATAGTATTGGCGGAATACCTCTTCGGCTTCTCTGTAGCGCTCTTGTTTGCCTAGAATCTGGGTGAGTAGAGTTACCATGAATAATTGGCGGGGATTTGCTGCAAGTACAGTGCGGGTTAATTTTTCATAGGCAATCCAATCCGGTTGGACTTCAGGTGCCAGCGCCATGTAATAGTCCGCTATGCGAGGGTGGGGATAAGTTGTGATGGTATCTGCGAGTAACTTGCGCAGTTCATCAGCGGGGGCATGCTGGGAAACCATGGAGTCAAACTGCCATTCTTTCATCCATGTGGGGGCTAAGGTATTGCTGAGTTTTCCCATTGCAGTAGCTAAGGTGAGAGCAAGCGCGCTGATAATTACTCTGCCACAGAGGCCTTCGGCTTTCAGCGGGCGGAGTGAGGGGGCGTGGCCCGGCGCCCAATTTCGCCGGGTAAATAGTCCGGAGGGTCGCTTGGGGAAGGGGCTTGCGAGAGTACCGCAGGCAAAGGCAGTCATGATGATGAGCCCGTGATTGTGCCAAGTGTAGTCCGCGATGGCGGAGCCGCCGAGCCCTGCCAAGCAGAGCAGTGCCAGCGAAGCCCTGATGCGGCGGCTATGTGATACGCCGTCTGAAGCAAGGCACAGGAAGCCATTTACAATATGGAGAATCAGTATTGCCGCGGCAAGCGCAAGCCCGATGAGGCCGTAATCTGCCCAGAGTTGTATATACTCATTGTGAGCAAAGTTGGGTAAGTACCATTCGTTATAGGGAGCTACGATTGTCCAGACGGAGCCTGCCGGGCCATATCCCCAGAGAGGGGCATCAATAGCTGAGTTGTTGACATTTTCCCACATCAGATACCGTAGATGGGAGTCAATATTTACGATGGCGGCTGCCACAGTATTGCCAAAAATGAAATCATATATAGCAATTACTCCTGTCACAAAGATGAGTATGCCGCCGCAGATGATGAGCCAGCCCGGTTTGTTGTGAGTAAACAGGCGCAGGGTAAACCATAAAATCCAACCACCTGCCAGCATGAGGGGCATGATGAACCATGGTGTACGTGTAGAACAATAGAATGATATGACTATCCCTGCTATGCCGATGAGGATGGAAAACCAGTCCCCCGTCTTGCGTTCGTGTATCCAGATTGCTCGCCATATGAGCAGGCTTCCACTCAGGGATAGGAACAGACCTGCAAAGTTTTTATACACAAAAAGTGTTGTGTTGCGCGTGTTTGGCCCCAGCTGGCTGGTGTTTGTGCGCCCCAGCCAATGTAGGCTGACGTCACTATTTTGCATAATGAAAAAGTAAAGTATGTTCAGCAGAACCGCTGCGGCCAGAACGATAGCGAAGCCGCGTGTGCTTTGCTGTTGCCCGGTGAAGACTCCTGCCAGATAAAAGACAAAGGCGCAGAGAATGAGGCCGATATCCAGCCAGTTGTCCGTTAGGGAAAAACCGGTGTAGGCGCGCACGAGATAGTAGCCTCCGGCCAGTAGGCTGAACCAGACCAGCGGAGGTAACTGTATCGTTTTATAACCTTTGAGAATACAGAAAACTGTTATGAAAAGAACTCCCATGAGTACCCAGAGGAAGGGGGTAATCGTGCACGCATTTACATCTGCGGCGGACATAGAAGCAATCCAGACGATAGCGAGGATGATACCCAGCAAGAGGCCAGGTAAGCTTTCTGAAAGGCGGGGGGCTGATTGAGGGGCGGTGGACATGGTGATGATGCCGGTGAAAACAGTTACAATCCGAACGAATCTCTCAGATGGTATTTTACTTATGCATCACATTTTGCCTGTCGGGCGCCTTGCTGTCAAGCCAAAGCCGTGTAATAACGCGTCCACCGGAACCTGCCTCATTCATGCATGTTTAAATACAGTTCAGCCACGCAGGCTAGTGGCTGCGTGGCTGGTTGAAGAAGATGGTGTGAAACGGTATCAGAAGTGAAGCACTCCCTGCAGCTGAAAGATGAACTCGCCGCTGCGGTCCGTTTGCTGGACGGGATTAATGATGTACTGCAGGTCCGGCTGAAGGAAGAAGGTGGGTGTAATCTGCACCACAGCGCTGAGCTCCAGCCCGTATTCATCTTTGTGCTGATGCGGGGAGAGCGCTGCGCGTTCCCAGAGGAAGCCTAGAGCAATCTGATCATTATTGGCGTGACTTCCCCAGCCGCTGCTGCTGAATGGGGCTTGCAATACAAGGCCGGCAGTGGCTGCTGCGCGTACGTTGCTGACGGTGGCCGCATCTGTATCCATCACGCCGCAACGGGTGAAGAAGCCCAGTGGGGACCCATGGCCGAGCTGTTGCTGGATATTGATTGCGGCACCACAGCCTGTTTCACCTTCGTTGCGGGTGATGGTGTACTGGAAGCGGTATGTGCCTTCGCCAAGGCCGAGGAAATCATCCGAAATGTAACCAATTTCTGCGAGGTGTACCCAAGCGTTGCTGGATATTTTTTTGAAGGGGTTGTGGTTGATTTCATTGTTGCAGCCGGTGGTGGCATAGATGGCGTAAAAGTTCTTACAGGGTTGCCATGCTGTCAGGTACCCCCAGTTCGCCCATTCGAGCGGCAGGCAGGGGTTGGAGCCAAAGGCGGAGTTTGTGAGGTTGCCGTTCCAGCTTGCAGAATAGATGTTCTGATCCAGATAGGATGAGGTATCAATGGTACCAATCATGCCTACCCACTTGCCGTTGAATGCGCTGTAGCCAAGTGCGAGGTGGGGAATGTAGACTCCGTTACCTCCGCGAAGGCTGCCTTGCGGGTTGCTGAGGCTGCCGATGGTGGATTGGGCACTGCCGCGGTTTTCGTTGAAGTTGAAGCCGTGTCCCCAGTCTGCCTCCATGCTCAGGAAGAGGCCCTGACTTCCATCCCTTTTCTTCATCAGGAACCAGGTGCCGGAGAAGGAGTTATTCGTGGAGGCAAAATCATTCCTGCCGCCGCGGGAGCGGGGGTGTATTCCGGTGTAATTCGCGCTCAGTGTCAGATTGTACTGAATGCCGATGCGGGATAAGCGGGTTTTAATAAGCTGGGCTGTGGTGGAGAGCGGGTCTTGCATGACGATATCGCCCGGTTGGATACAGGTGTTACCCGGCACGAAGAGGGAGTCCAGATACGGGGCGAAATGCTGCGGGGTGGAGGGAAAGAACTCCCAGCCGCTGACGAACTCTTTTTCGGCACGGGAGATGGAGCGTTCTATTACTTCCGGCAGGGTATAGATACCCCGGTGGCGAGTCGGCTGCTGCTCGTGTGCTGGGAGTGCATGCCGCAGGCTGCCGGTGTGACGGTGCTCCATGTGATAGGGGCGTCGGCCGAAGGCTGTGTCCAGATAGGGTGAATCTTGCTGCGCGGCGGCAGTGAAAGCCGTGGCAACCATCATGGCTGTTGGGATGATATGTCTCATGGTTGTTCGGTGAGACATTTACTGTTTGTTCAGCGTTTGATAACTGCTGGAGAGTAGTCAGCTCTCCTCTAGCAGTTCGCGGATGAATTGCCGGACGTCATCTTCGCAGTACAAAGCTCGGCCCATAATGATGGGGCGGGTAAAGAGGGAGCCTGCGAAGGTGGCTTTCGCCGCAGCTTGAAGGGTGTTCAGTGTGTGGACGCGGTGGCGGTATAGCTCTTGGAGATGCTCCGGGCGGCAGTCCGCAAAAATCTGCAGCGCCGGCTGTGATGCTGCCGGGGTAAGGCAGAGAATGAAGCTGGGAGAAAAGGGGGTGCCGGTGGCAAAATCATGCAAGCGCACGGTGCCGGGATTCGGAATAAGCCACATGCTGCGGTATTTCCGGCGCAACTGGGGGGCGGCTTCGCGAAGGGCGCGGAGGAGGCGTGCCTCTTCCGCGGTGGGGTAACAGGTGCTGTGGGTGTACCATTCTTCTGTGGCGAAGCTAGGGCCATCATCGCTGGGTTCATCATCGGAATCCAAGCGGAGGTGTAAATCATGCAGTAGCTCGGCAGCAGGACGTGAGGTGAGTAGCTGCTTGCCTCGGTACTGGGTGCCGGGGCGGGGGAGTTGAGGCTCCAGCTGCTGCAGGGCGCTTAGTGCGAGGTGTAGCTTATGCTGCGGGGTGAGCGGTGTTTTTGTGGTGCACCCTTCCACCTGTACACAGACGCCGCTGAGGAATAATGGACTTTCGATGAATTCTCGGATGGAGCTCAGAGTGGGGAAAATGCGCTGGAGGTTGTCCAGCTTGTAGCATTCGAAGCGGTTCAGCGCGGCTCGCAGTGTATGGAGACCAAGTGCGGAAAGCGGCAGGCGGCAGTTACCTTTGCGGAGACGAAGGGAGGCGGAGAGGGGCGTGTGGAGCCGCTCTGCCAGCGGGCATTCCTCAGCGGGTGGGAGTTCTTCGCGGCGGTTGAAGTACAGGCGGCCGGTGGTGAAGAAATCACTCTTGCGGAAGCTATCTTTCAGGTTCATCTGCACCGTGATACTGCTTCTTGCCACGAGGCCACTTTGTACCATGGCGGAGTTAAGCTCCTGTACGTAGCGGCTGTTGGAGGGGCTGTGGTAGTGTAGTGTTTCAAGTAGGCGAAGTGGGTTGCCGGCATCACGGTCATACTTGCGGCGGGCGCGTGGGGCTTCCGGATTGTTGCAATCCGTGAAGGGGTAGTAGCGGGCGCCGCGGCCGATAAGCTGAGCTTCCGCCACAGTTTTGTGGCCGATTTTTCCGCCGGCGGAGGCGCGAGTGTCGTACAGGCGCACGATGTCGCAGAGGTTCAGCACGTCCCAACCCTCGTTCAGCATATCTACAGCAAAGATAGCACGAATCTTGTTTTCCGGTGATTCCAAGCTGTTGAGCAGAAGTTGCTTTTCAGCCGAAATTTCGGTATTATCCACCAGCAGGAGTTTTTCCTCAGAGAAGTCCTCTCTCAGTTCACTGATGAGGTTTTCTGTGGAGTAGCCGGTGGCTTCCAGATGGGAGAAAATAGCGGCTGTATCATTCTCTGCCTCGCGTCGCAGGCGCTTGATGTCTTCCGGGCTCAGACTGCGGATGCAACTGATGAACTCACGGTGAAACGCTGCGTTTTCCTTGATGAGGCGGGATTTGAAGAGGATGACGGGCTTGCATTCCAGGCCGATGGAGGCGAAGAGCTTGCGCTTGTATTGGCTGAGAAGGGTAGCTAGCAGCGCGCGGTCCATTGCAGACTGTGCGCTTTGCTGCACGCAGATGTTCTTGGAGTATCCATCCCGCCGGAAGCGGCGCAGGGAATAATCAAAAAGTACCTTATTCTTGTATTTTTCCGCGATGTTTTCATCATCAAAATCCACCGTTGCGGAAAACTCCAGCAGCACGTTCGGAAGTTCTGAGCCGGTGCCGGTATTGAAAAGGCGCAGCACGGTGTTCTCATAACTGGGCTCAAAATCCGGTGCTTCGAAGGCGAGTTCCAGCTGCCGCAGGGATAGGCCGTGTAGGTTTCGGTTTTTCCGGGTGGCGGCGTTCATGTGGTGTGCTTCATCCGAGATGAAGACGATGCTCTGCCCTGAGAAGTCATCATAGCTTATGGCTCCTTCGCGGGCGGTATTCAGGTCACCATGCAGCTTTTGGATAGTGGTGAGGCAGAGGTTGATGGCATCCGGCTGAGCATCACGGAAGTGGCTTACGGCGCGGATGGGTACCTGCTTGCCGTTTTGGGTGATAGCGGGGGCAAAGAGGTATTTGGCGGAGGCCGGGTTGAGGAAGTTTTCGCGGGTTTTCTCGATGATGTTCGTGGAGTTCACAAAGAACAGGAAATTCCTGTATCCCTGCGAATAAAGGTGCAGCATGAGTCCGGCCATGATGAGCGTCTTGCCGCTGCCGGTGGCCATGTGAAAGAGCAGGTGGTGCAGGGCACTGGGGTTTTCCCCATAACGTTCCCAGTACTTCAGGAAAGAGCGGAAGCATTCCTGCTGGTACGGGCGCAGCTGCAGGGCGGGGTTCAGGCCCGCGGTGATGGTGGCAGGCAGTGGCTCAGGCTCTGTGAGGGGGCTGCTCATTTCTGCTCGTAGAAGTCGCGGTTAAGGCGGCGGTCTGTCTCACTGAGGGGGAACTCGCTGCTGTTGAGCTCGCTGAGGGGTACGTAGAGCATGTTCTTGTCCAAGCATTCGCGCAGGATGTCTTTCTGCTGTTCGAGGGGCAGGGCTGAGAACTCTGCTGCGGTGGCGTTCAGTGTGTCCACGTCCGCCTTCCAGTTCAGGTGGCCATGGGTGGTCATCTGCACGAGGATATCCGCTAGCTCTTTCGGCGTGCCGGCGGCGCCGATGGCATCCAGAAAACGGCTGTTGGCCGCGGCGAGGTCACAGTACACGGGAGAGGAATCCCTGAAGCGGCGGTGCATGATAGCCACGGTGTCTTCCAGCTGCTCCACAAGGATGAAACGGCGCTTCAGATAACCTGCTACATAACCGGTGGTTCCGCTGCCGGCAAAGAAGTCCAGCACGAGGTCCCCTTCCTTTGTGGCTTGGCGGATGAGGCGCTCCATGAGCTTGTAGGGTTTTTCTGTGAGGTAACCGGTGCGTTGTACGCCGTCCACGCGAATGCGTGCGGCGACGGCAGCCTTGAACCAGTCATCACTGTTGATGTTTTTCTGCTCCTCGCTGAGGCGGCGAAGTTCATCCGCCAAATCCTCGGGGGTGTGGAAGAGCTCCCACCAGTCCTCGGGAATCTTGCCTTTTTCTGTATATCCGCTGCTCATATCGGCATTCATTTCTCCCTTGAAGCCGCCGGCGTGTACCTCGGATTTTAGGCGGATATCATTTCCATTGAATACCCACTCGGAAGGGCTTCGGGAGTACCAGAGGATGGTATCATGTTTGCGGTTCAGTTGCTTCATGCCCGGGGAGCCGGGGCCGGTGTAGCACCAGATGATTTCATTGCGGAAGCAGTCGCGGCCGAAAATTTCATCCATGAGCACCTTGCAATAGTGTGCTTCATTCCAGTCCAGCTGCACGTAGATGCTGCCATCCGGTGTGAGGAGGTCGCGCGCCACTTCCAAGCGGTTGCGCATGAAGGTGAGCCATGTGCTGTGATTGAAGGTATCATTATAGCTAAAGCTATCACCGCCGGTGTTGTAGGGAGGGTCGATGTAAATCATTCGCACTTTTCCGGCATAGCGCTTGCGGAGGCTGTAGAGAGCCAGCAGATTATTGCCGAGGATGATGTAGTCCTCCTCTCCATTCAGGTGGGTGACAGGTTGTTCTCCCTCTGCTGTGACTCGGTGGAAGTGGCTGAGTGCTTTCGGCTCGGTGAGGCGGTTGATTTCATCCGGCGCGAGAGTTTCATTCCAGAAGATTTCTTCCCTGCGGGCTTCTTCTCGGGTCTGGCCGCCTTCCAGCAGGCAGTCTTTGTATGGCCAGCTGAGCACCACTTGGCGCCGCTCTGCGAGCATGTCTCCTGTGCCGTCTGCCAAGCCGATGCGGTTCCGGTACGCCGTGAAGCTGTCCGGCAGGAAGTTTTTGTTGGAAACGAAACGCAGGAACTTTACTTTGTCAAATATCATGACGCCTTCCACCTCCGCAAAGAAGAAGGAGCGCAGCTCTTCATGCCCAAGCAGCAGGCGCAGCAGCTCAGGGCGTAGCTCCATGGCGGCCTCGGCTATGGCATTGCGGATGAGTACGCCTTCACTGGTGCAGAAGCCGGGCTCACGCTGCAGCCGATGTTCCAATTCCCTGAAAAGTGCCGTGTTATTCATTGACGTGCTACCCTGTGCGGGCTACCTGTTGTACCATATAAGCAAAGCTAAGTCAAGCCACCTGAATGCTGTGGCCGGGCGCGCTTGATAGTATGACACAGCCTCTGCTCGGGGGTGCTTTACCACTTGCGGGTGCCTTCGTGCATACCGAAGGCTGCTTGATGGTGGCGGATGGTGGGCTTTTGCCCACCGATAAGGCATACTTCGATAATGTCAAAACGTGTGGGGACGTCATTGCGCTTGAGTAGGTGCAGCCAGCGGGCCATGCCGCGACGCAGGAGGCGGCGTTTGGCACGATCCACGGCTCGCATGGGGGCGCCGCTTTCCGGGGAGGCGGTGCTTTTTACCTCGCAGCCTACGAGGGTGTCCCCATCACGGCACATGATGTCTATCTCGCCACTGCCACCATAACGGAAATTCTGCATGAGTACCTTGTAGCCCAGAGAGCGCAGGTATGAGGCTGCTACATACTCACCGTAGGCGCCCAGGTAGGTGCGCCCCGGCGGAGTATCAGAGGCCCAAGGGCAGCTCCATTTGTGCAACAGGTGCAAACGAGCGGCGATGGTGCGGAGTAATTCCATATTCGCGGATGGCCTGAAGGTGGGCTTTCGTGCCGTAACCGGCATGGCGTTCGAAGCCGTACTGTGGGTATTCGGCGCCGAGTTGAATCATGTAGCGGTCTCGCGTGACCTTCGCCAGCACACTGGCAGCGGCTATGCTTAGGCAGCGGGCATCCCCTTTCACAAGGTTGGCGGAGGGCAGGGGGAAGTTGGGCACGGCCAGTCCGTCAATAAGGCAGAAATCCGCGGCCTGCGGTAGCCCTTGGGCCGCGCGGGCCATAGCCAGATGAGTGGCGCGTAGGATATTCAGCTCATCTATTTCCTGTACACTTGCCATGGAGATGCACTTTAGGACTCGCTCATCTGCCATGAGTTCTTCAAACAAGGCTTCGCGGCGCTTGGCTGTGAGTTTTTTGGAGTCATTCAGCCCGGGAAGCTCATAGCCCATGGGAAGTACTACTGCTGCAGCCACTACCGGTCCGGCCAGAGGGCCCCGGCCTGCCTCATCTATGCCGCACACGCACGTTCGTCCTTCTGCGTAAGCCGTGGCCTCTGCGCTCATATCCGGGGCGTCCGGGAGGGTGAATACCTGTTTGGTTCTCATGGCTGCTGAGTGGGCTGGGAGTTACGGTTTTCTTCTTCGAGGCGGCGGGCTTCGCGTGCGGCTCGTCTGGCTTCCTGTACACGGCGGCGGAGGTTTTCCGGGAACTCGCTACCGGAGGGGAGGTTGTAAAGCACTTCGATGTCTTGCAGATACTGGCTAATGGGAGTATCCGGCCCCGGTGATTCTTCACGGAGGAGTTTCATGGTTTCCAAGTAGGCCTGGAACCCTTCGCGGTGGCGGCCTTGGCCCAAGTGGGTAATCTCGTACCAGTCCAAGTAATCGCGCCCTCGCAGGGATGTGGTGATGTAAGCCGAGCGCAGCTCGCGCAGCGGGCCGAGGATATTCTGCACTTCATCAGGGCCTTTGCCTTGCATGAGTTCATTAAAGGCATGGCAATATTCCTCAATGATGGGGCGGTAACCGGGGAAGGCTTGCAGGTTCAGCTGCATGAGGCGCTCCACGCAGGGGCGTATCTTTGTGCGCCAGTCTGGCAGGGCGGTGAGGGTGTAAGCATCATCCGCACTGATGGTGCGGGGGATTAGGGTTTCTGGGTCGTACAGCAATATATTCAGGGCCTCTGCCAGCTGTTCTTCCGTTTCCATGGGGGTGAGGCATTCCGTGGCCGAAGCAATGGAAAGTGAAGCCAGTTCCAGCGCCCACCAGCGGTTCAGCATGTTCGCGTTGATGCCCATCTCATGGAAGTGCGCTGTGATGATTTCACGCGGTGAGCCATCCGCCAGCGCTGACTCTGAGATAAGCTCGCGCAGCTGCGCCGGGCCTCCGGCCTGATTCACTAGGCACATGATGAGTACACCGCAGGATACCTCATAAACCTGCCGAGAGGTGGCATCCAACCGGTGTATGTTTTCGGCTGAGACGATTTCTTCCGGGGTGAGAACGTGCGCTCGTTCGAAGAGGCTGCGGTACAGGCGGCGATCCGCCTTCCCACTGCGCCAGAGTACCGCTTGCTGAATGCCGGTGATAAGCCACTGGGGGATGTTTACTCTTTCCGGTAAGGCTTCGATGCGCTCGGGAGCAAGCGCGCGCTCGAAGAGGGTCATGGTGATGATGGCATTCGTGAGGCGATCCACATCAATACCACCACCGGGGAAGATGCGAATTTGGAAGTTCGGTTCATTGCCGATGATACGGATGCGCGTGCGGATGGGGTTCGGCTCCGCAGGGTCGGTAGAGCGGCCGATGAGGCGGATAGATATGCCGTATTTCCATGTGGTGTCCACACCAAGCAGGCGGCACACTGCTCCGCGGACTTCATCCGCCTTCGTGGCAATAGCGCCCATGCGCAGAGAATCTCCGCCGCTTACGGAGAACATGCGGGATTGTGACACCACGTGGTCATCCGCCTCGCCCAGTAAGCTGGCTGTACTTCTGGCCGCTGTGGTGGCAGGCTGTGCAGGGGTGCGGACTACAGGGGCTGCCGGTGGTTCTGCCCAGGAGAGGCTCAGCATCGCGCTCGCACATAGTGTCCATCTGCTTAACATGCCTGCCATTCTAGCATATATACTCTCGCTCTGCAAACCGCAATCATGGCTTCGCGCCCATTTTTCTCCATTTTTTGCTTTTTTTAATTTTTTTTATGATTTTCTCTTGACAATTCGGGGAAGTGTGGTAGTATTTCCTCGTTGCTACGCAACACTACATCAAAAAGTCCCCATCGTCTAGGGGTTAGGACATATGATTCTCAGTCATAGAACCGCGGTTCGAATCCGCGTGGGGATGTGAAGAAAAGCTCCGAGGTGAAAGCCTTGGAGCTTTTTTAGGTACGACCGACGCGATATGCGCACTGCGGTGAAAGCCCGCGCGGAGCCGTGATGATGCGGAATCCCAGACCTGAAGAATAACTGCGGGGAGGTAACAAACCGTGGGAAAGGAAGTTCGAGGGGAAATCCCGACTGTACGAACAGAAACTCGATTAGTACGGGGTGGCGGTCTATCGTTCTAAATTGCCGTAGGAAAGCGTTTATGGGGCGAGAATTGGCTTGCCACGGGCAAGGGCAGGTGCTATAGTGAGCTCATGGATTTATCAGCGTTTCGTGAGGAGTACCTGAAGGATACCCTGCATCGTGAGGATTTGGCGGATTCGCCCTTCAAGCAGTTCGATGTATGGTTTAAGCAGGCTTTGGAGGCTGAAGTGCCTGAGCCGAATGCCGTCAGTATCGCCACATCCACGCCGGATGGGCGCCCTTCGCTGCGTACGGTGCTTCTTAAGTATTATGATGACCGTGGTTATGTTTTCTTTACAAACTACACCAGCCGCAAGGCTCATGAGTTGGATAGCAATCCGGAAATCTGCATGTTGTTGCCGTGGGTGACGTTGGAGCGCCAGATTATTGTGTATGGTCGCGCTGAGAAAATTTCCCGCGCGGAGACGCTTAAGTACTTTCTTTCCCGCCCGCGAGAGAGTCAGTTGGGGGCTTGGGTGTCACACCAGAGCCAAGTGATATCCACTCGCAAGCTTCTCATGATGAAACTTCAGGAGCTCAAGCGTAAATTCTCGGAGGGGCAGGTGCCGCTGCCGGATTTCTGGGGCGGGTATCGCATTGTGCCTCATCATATGGAGTTCTGGCAAGGTGGCCCGGGCCGTGTGCATGACCGCTTCATGTACACTCTGCAGGAGGATGGCTCTTGGAGCATAGAACGCTTACAGCCCTGATTATCAGGGCTGCTGCTTTGGGGGATAAGTCAAATGAGTTTTTCCTACGGTCAATAGTCCGTGGGCTTGCCGCCACGCTGCTGAAGGCCTGTATACATGTTATTGTACATGATACGGCCTTGGCGAGTATTGCGGCCGGAGTCTGTCCAGCTTGGAACGTAATCATTCCATTTCTTGCCACTCTTAACGAGGGCCCAGTGTTCTACCGGGTAGGTATGGCCTACCGGGTAAATCCAATTCAGGAGGTCTGTAGTGGTGGAGCGATCCTCCCAGTTTTCACCCTCCAAATCTTTTTGGGTGTAGGTGGAGAGTCTGCCATTGCGGCGCCAGGCATCCAGTGTGACGGCAACGGGCCAAGCGGAACCGACTGCACAGACGTAGACGCAGTTGTGCTCGGAGCCTTCTCCGGCGTCGCGTACGTTGCAACCGAGGCGGAAGTACGTAAGCTTTCTGCGGCGGAGTTCGCGGTAAAGGTCATGTTGGTAGTGCCAGCAGAGCCCACGCTCACGGATGTTGCCGGGTGCGTTTACGAGGCGATTGTTCATCCACGCCGGCCAGAGGAGGGGATTGTTGATACGGGAGATGCTGACAGCTGCTTTGTATGAGGTATCTGCGAGCCATTCGGCTTCAGCGATGGCTTGGGGCAGGGTGCGCTGCTCTGCTGGCAACAGCGCGAGAAGGTTGGCGGCCAGTTGGCTACGCTGCTGCAGCACGGGGGCTGTTTCAGCGTAGTCAGGCATGGGTGCCCGCTGGCAGGAGGGCAGCATCACGGCAGCAGCAAAGGCGAGGCTTATTGTCGCGAGAGCTGCTGTAATATGAGATTCTAAATTGTAGGAGAGAATACGTGCCATGTGTAGTGGCGGCATTCTGTCACAAAGTTAGGGAGATTACAAGCGGAAAGTATGGCAGTTTATCCCGCATGTTGCGTCAGTAAGATGTGGGGCTGTTCGGGTGCTCGGTATTGCCCTGCTGTATGTTTTCGTACATACGGCGGTATTGATTAGATGTTCTGGCCTTGTTGGAGGAAGAAATGAGGTAGCGCCCATCATCACAACGCACACTGAACCAATGTTCAATGGGGTACGTGTGTTCCTCGGTATATGTGATGCTGAGCATGGTGCATATTTCCGGGAGGTCTTTCCAGTCATCCTTATCAAGGGTGGCGGCATGGTCTACTTTCAGGCGGCCATTCCACATCCATGCATCCAGCACCCAAGCATTTGGCCAGTCGCCATCGGCCGCGGCAATGTAAACGCAGTTGTGCTCGGTGAGTTCTCTGTGGTCACGCACACAGCAGCCGATGCGGAAGTAGGTGAGCTTGCGGCGGCGCAGCTCACGGTACATATCATGCTGGTAGTGCCAGCAGAGGCCGCGGTCCTGAATGTGGGCGTTTACAAGGGCGTTACCGGCCCAGCCGGGGAAGTTGGAGTCATTCACGCGCGAGATAGCGGCGGATGCCTTATAGGCGGTATCTGCGAGCCATTCTGCCTCCGCTCGTGCGGTAGGAAGGTTGCGCTGCTGCTCGGGGAGCAGGGCGAGAAGATTCTCACTGAGGGTGCTGCGCCGGGTGGTGATGGTGGGGGTGTAGGGGTACTGCACGGGGGGTGGGTAGCAGCCGGCTGCTAACAGGGCGGCCCCAATAACTGTGCCCCTGATGAGAATGCGCTTGAGGTGGAGGTGATCCATGGTGAATGTTTGTGCTGATTGCGTGCGGTGGGAAATCAGCTGACGCGTGAGATTGTGAGCGCGCGTACCATGCACTGATTTAGCTCTCCATTTGTATTCTTGCAGTTTGCAGGGTTGTAGCGCAGTGAGAAGTGGTGCCGCCTGCTGGCAAGGGTTACGGTGATAGGGGCAGAGTGAGAGTACTGCTCCCAGTTTCCGGGCTCGGTGTTGTGAGGCAGGGGGATAATACCTACGGGCTCATCGTCTATGAGCAGCTCTCGCAGAGCACAGCTGTCACCATCTCTCAGTGAGGCTGTGGCATTGCTGTATTGCAGGCTGAGCTCATAGGTGCCGGCGGCAAGTGCTATGGTGCCGTAGTTCAACAGGGCGGTGCAGGGCTTAGTGTCTAGCCATGCCTGTTGGTTTTCTACGGGGTATTCAGCATTTTCACCTATGGTCTGAGGGCTGAGCCTGTGCAGGGAGCCCTCAGAGTGGAATACGGCGGGGCGGCTCAGGCGGCTGCTGTTACCATGGTTGATAGCTTGCACGCGGTACACATTCCTGAAGAGGTCCGGGCGGGAGATGGGGAAGCTGCACTCAGGGGTGGTTCCCAGAGCTGTTCCGTTAGCAAAGACGTAGTAGCTGGCTGCTCCTTCCACGGGTAACCAGCGAAGGTGGGTGAGTGTGGGAGAATCCCACTCGGGCTCGGGGAGGTTTTCGTAAGCCTCCGGGAAGTGGCGGTCCGGTTCTTCTGAATCCTCAGGAATGAGCTCGATTTCTATCTGGAGATTGCCAGCGGTATCCAGCGGGAGAATGGGTGTGGCGGGTTTGCCGTTGATGAGAACGGAGCAAATATCCGTGCCATAACCATTGATGTGCACATTCAGCACCATGTCGCGTATGCGCAGATTCGTGAGCCAGTGGCTGCCGGCAAAGGCCTTTGGTACGCAGGGGGTGAACACGATGGTGTCATGCTCATAGTTAATGCCGAACAAGGAGTAGTAGAAGAGCCCGAGCATGCCGGCTACGCTCCAGAGCTGGCGGTCTGAGTTCTGAATGGTATCAGTGGCTTCGCCGGTTTCGGCATGGAAGTTTTCCTTGTTGGTGCCGAACGCGAGTGCTGCGCGTAGAATAGAGGCCATGCTGAAGGCCGCTCCGGCGGTATCTCGCATCTCAGCCTGGGCACGCAGTACAAAGGCCTCTTGGAAGGGCCAAATGGCGCGGTTATGGTACGCATTTGCACTGCTGGGTTTGTATGGCGCGAAGGCCGGGGTGCCCCATGGGCTGCGGGGCAGCGTGGCCATGGCGTGTGTAGCGTGTTCTCCGGCAAGGCCGCTGATGACAGCCAGAGCATTGGCTAGAGCATCCGTGTGTTCGTCTCTGCAACCATCCGGTGTGAGGAACATGCTGTACTGATTATTGGCGCGGTTCCAGAAAGCCTGCTCTATGGCTTTGTTAAGTTCCTGCGCTTTTGTGCGGTAGGTGGCGGCTTCATCTTCCCTCTCCAGCTCGGAAAGCATGCGTGAGGTGATGTTTAGGGCCATGTAGTACAGTACGTTGGTGCTGAAGGCGTATGAGGCGCCTATATCTGCCGGAGTCATCCAGTCCGGGTAGCTTTGCTCACGCCAGTCTAAGAAGGAGGTTTCACCCGGGCGAAGAGGGGTGTGCTTAGGCAGTACGGCATCATCTTGTGCAAGGGTGGCGCACAAAATATCACAGCTTTCTTTCAGCCATTCGCGGTCTCCTTGAGTGAGGTACAAATCCCAAGCACCGAGGGCCCAAGATACGCGGTCTGTGGATATAGGCCATCCGCCACCTGTGCCGGTATCTTGCATAATGGCACCATCCTTCACGCGGGATTTCAAGCTGGCAAGCACTTCTTGCGGTGCGGCAAGGCTGGCGCCAAGGGCGGCTGTGAAGGCGATATCCCGAGTCCATACAGTGCTCCAGTTAGCGCCGGCGAGCATGGTGCCGTCCTGCTGTACATTGGCCATGAGCTCATGCATGGCGAGGTTGTACATGGCCGTGAGGATGGGGATGCTGCTGCGCATGCCGGTGCAGCCGGCGGGCAGGGGCGGTATAGTAATTTCGCGCGGGGGTTCCCCCTCGCGATTGATGACAAGTTTGGCCGGCCCTTCCAGCCGGGCCGAAAGTCCATTGTGCTGCTGCAGACCTTTCTCGGTGAGACGATAGGCTGAGTTTTCAAACAGTACCTGTTCTTTCGGTTCCGGCATGGAGGCTGGCGGGTGAGTTACAGAATGGCACCAGGGGTGTAACCCACACCGGCGGGGTACTTGGCGGCGAGTTCTGCCACCATATCGCAGAAGGCGTCTACTTGGTCTGCGGCCATGCCGGTGTCGCCGGCGTTGGCATCATAAATCTCCTGAATTTCCTCGCGGGTAAGCTTCAGGCGGCCATCGGCACCCAAGCGGTCCAGTAGGTCATTCGTGGCGATGCTGCCCTTGCGCAGGTCGTCGGACACGGCAACAGCATGTTCTTTGATGACTTCGTGAGCTTCTTCGCGGCCTACACCACGCTTCACGGCTGCCATCATGATGGTGGTGGTCATGAGGAAGGGCAGGTAGCGGTTCAGCTCGGTGGTGATGACAGGGCGGTAGATGTCCATCTGGTCCATCACGGTCAGGAAGGTTTCAAACAGGCCGTCAGCTGCCATGAAGGCATCCGGCAGCACGCAGCGGCGTACCACGGAGCAGGAGACGTCACCCTCGTTCCACTGGTCACCTACGATGCCGCCAATCATGCTCAGATGGCCTTTCAGAATGGCATGGAAGCCGTTTACGCGCTCGCAGGAGCGGGGGTTCTGCTTGTGGGGCATGGCGCTGGAGCCGGTCTGGCCCTTGGCGAAGCCTTCCGTGCAGAGCTCGTGGCCCACCATGAGGCGCCATGTTTTGCAGAAGCTGCTGGGGGCGCAGGAAAGGCCCACTAGGCCGGAGATAATTTCGAAGTCCAGCGAGCGGGGGTAGACCTGGCCCACGTTCATCCACTTGGTGGAGATGCCGAGGTGGGCGCAGATGCGGTTTTCCAGCTCGCGAACGGTCTCAGGGTTCTTGGCGAAGAGGGAGAGCTGGTCCAGCTGGGTACCAACGGCACCTTTCAGACCACGCACACGGTAACGCTCCATCATGCTCACCCATGCCCATGTCCAGTGTACGAGCTCCTCGCCGAACATGGCTACGCGCTTGCCCATGGTGCTGGCCTGTGCGGCTACATTGTGGGTGCGAGCTGCGAACACCACGTCACGCCATGCGGCGGCATGCTTGCTCATGCGGTCCAGTACAGCCACTGCCTTATCACGGATTATCTGCATGCCGCGCCAAATCTGCAGCTGCTCCACATTTTCCGTGAGATCACGGCTGGTCATACCCTTGTGGATGTGCTGGTGGCCGGCGAGATCGCAGAACTCCTCGATGCGGGCTTTCACATCATGGCGGGTGATGCGCTCGCGGTTGTTGATGGATTCGATATTAACGCTGCCTTTCACGCTCTCGTAGGCATCTATGGCCTCTTGCGGAATGTCCAGCCCAAGGTCTTTCTGCGCTTTCATGACGGCGATCCAGAACTCACGCTCGAGTACGATTCGGCCCTCAGCGGACCAGATGGCCTTCATGGCATCGGAGGCATAGCGCCCTGCAAGTACGTTAGGAATTGCGTTCATATCTCTTAAAACAGGTGAGCCGTCAGTATACCATGTAAAAAATCTGTTGGCAAGCGCAAAAAAACGCAGCTCCCTGTTCAGGAACTGCGTGTGTTAAATGCTTTTCAATCTCCTTTATTCTGCTGTGGGAACCGGTTGCAACTGAGCATCGGGGGTGGGTTGCTGCTGCTCTGTGGAAACAGCTGGAGCTGCTTGCTGATTCTCGGGAGAGGGCTGCTGCTGGTCTACGGAAACAGCGGGCGCCGTGGGAGCGGGCTGCTGAGCCGCAGGTGTAGGCTGCTGCTGAGCTGCGGGCGTGGGCTGTAGCTGGCCTGCGGTAATAGCAGGCGCAGCGGGCGCGGGTGCCGGAGCGTGAGTTTCTTCTTTTGTAAGGGGGCCAGAGCCCACGAAGGTGGGGTAGCAGCTTTCGCGCTCGTCACACACTGTCACACGGGTGCGGCCTGTGGCGGTGATGTCGAAAAGCTCTCTTGCCATGCTGTTGGGGGTGCGGATGCAGCCATGGGAAAGTCTGCGGCCGGCACGTACTTTGCCGGTGTGCATGCCGATGCCGTTACCGGTGAGGCGCTGCCAGTTGGGCATGGGAGAGCCCACGAAGCGTCCGCCTTCGGGGACAGGTGTAGTAGCGGAATTGGCATTGGCGTCCACGCAGCGTCCATCTGCGTCCAGCATGCGGCCCCAGGTGCGGGAGCTGTACTCGCGCTTTTTCTCAAGCACACGGAATGAGCCCGTGGGAGTGGGGTGACCAGCGGTGCCCGTGGAAACAGGCCAGTCTGCGGCCACGCGGCCATTGACATACAGTCGGCCACGCTGCTCGGAGAGGCATATGTAAATCGGGCTTTGCGGTGATGCCTGACTCATCAACTCCGGATTCCGGTAAATATCCATGATTTTCGGATAATTCGGGTGAGAGCGCACGAAAATCTCGTAGTTATCCGGTTTCGGGGGGACAACCGGAGCTACGGGAGCCTGCGTTTGCTGGCTGCATGAGCTGAAAAGGCCCAGTGCAATGAGCCCTGCCAAGCAAGTGAGAGTTTTTCCGATGGTGTTCATACGTGTGAGAGGTGGAGAGAAGAGGTTTTATTTAATAATAACCTGAGTTCCTACAGGGGTGTTTTCAAAGAAGATGCGTGCCATTTCGCGAGGGAGTCGAATGCAGCCGTGGCTTTCCGGAGCGGAGGTGACATATCCCTCATGCATCCAGATGCCGTTGTTGGTAATCTGCATGCCGAAGTTCATGGGAGCGCCCTGATAAATGCCGCCTTCGGGCATGGGCTGGCCGGCTGTGTAGTCTGCAATGAGGGTGTTACCCTGAGCGTCTACCACGCTGCCGTATGTGGAGGACTTGTGATCTTCATCCTTGCTGAGGATTCGGAATGTACCGGCGGGGGTGCCATGACCGGCGCGCCCGGAAGAGATGGTGCTGCTACCCACGTACTGGTTCGCGATGTAGTATTTGGCTTGTTGAAGCCGTGTGTCGATAACAATCAGGTGCTCGCCTTCTAGACCGGCAGGGCGGTCCCAATGGCCATGTGCCACTGCAGCGAGGGGGTCAATCTTAATGCGTTCCGGGCGGAAAGCATAGCCGCCCGTGGCCATGGCTGCTAGGTCGTTCTGAGTGGAACAGGAGCTCAGGACGATTGCGGTTGAAATGGTTATGAATAGTTTTTTCTTCATCAGTATATATTACCGTAGTTCCGGCATTGTCTGCGTGTGCTTACGCTTCTTTATGCACACAAATAGTGCGATTGTCAAGTTTTTTTAAGTAAATTTAAGTCAGCGGGGCGCTTGCTTCTGAGAGTATTCGTTGCATATCAGAGATGTTCGTGCAGCGGCGCAGGGTGTGTTCTTGTTCGGGGGTAAAATCCTCATAACAAAAAGCGAGATATTTTTTCATGCGGTTGCAGTGGCCTGCGGGAGTTCTTTTGGTATGTAATATGCGGTTTGTTTCTTCGATAAGCACATGGAAGTAAAAGCGCATTTCATCAGCGGAGGGCGGGGCTCCACCGCGCAGGCAGCGGAAGATGTAGGGATTTCTGACGGCTCCTCTTCCAATCATTACGCCGGCGGGGGTGGTGGTTCTCATCCACTCATGGGCCTGAGCCACGGTGCAGATATCACCATTCCCCAACACGGGGCAATTCAGGTGTTTTACGGCCATTCGTACCGGCTCCGTATTCACGCTATTGGCTGTGTACAGTGCCTTACGGGTACGCCCGTGCACCATCACCATATCCGGTGAGGCTGCTGAAATCTCGCTCAGAATGGCCGGGAACTCTGCTGCATCTGCCCAGCCGGTGCGGCATTTTACGCTGAACATTCCTTCCGGTACCACGCGGCGCAGCCCTTGCAGGCAGTCTTGCAGAGCGGTAAGATTTCTTAGAAGTTCGGCTCCGGCGCCATGGCGGTTCACCAGTGGCGAGGGGCAGCCTGCGTTCAGGTTTATGCCGGCTACGGGCAACTGAAGCAGCCGCTCGGCATCCCTCATCAGCGGGGCGGATTCACTGCCGACCAGCTGGGCTAGTATGGGAACGCCGGTTTCATTCTCTTGGATGCAGCGTAGATTCGCCTCTGCTATGGCGCAGGTGGTGGGTGTGCTGCGGAAATAGGCCGTTACGAATAAATCCGGCAGCGAGCCTATGCGTGCGAGGGTGCGCATGAAGGCAAGGTCCGTTACGTCCTGCATCGGAGCCAGAGCTGTATGAAAATGGGGTGACAAGGCGGCTGTTGCTGGTGTGGTGAGTATGATTATTTGGCAGGTGGGAGTACAGCCCGGCAAGAAGAGGGGGCTTTCGTTGCCGGAGCGATGATTCCTCGTTCCTCCATTACATTCATCATTTTGGCGGCGCGTCCATAGCCTATGGATAAGTGCCTTTGCAGCATGGCTGTGCTGGCTTTTTGCTTACTGCGCACGAGGTTTACACACTTTTCATAGAGCTTTTCATCATCTGCGCTCAGGAGGGTAGGCTCCGGTTCCGGCGGTGAAATGAGCTCTTCCTCCGGCACTTGTGCTGCACAGTGTTCCACTGTGGCGGTGATGTCTGCTCGGGAGACTCGGGGTAAATGCAGTGCAGTAGCGTGGCCGGGGCTTGCCTTGCTGGTAAGCAGTAGGGCGCGGTTCTCGCCTGACTGTTCATCGCGGTTGCATGTGAGAATGCCTGCTACTCCCAGAGATTTGAACAACTGGTGGCTCCGGCAGGAATTGGTGCTGATGATGGTGTAGACACCGGCTTGTCCCGGTGATTGTTCCGCGCTTGCGAGGCGTTTGAGCGTCTCTGTGAGCTCCGGGGCCGCTGCTTTTGAGAGGTCGGGGTGCTCATCTATGACGGTGATAATGAGCGGGAGCTTTTCATCTTCTGCTGCCGTGGCATTGAAATCCGAAATATTTTTTACCTTTCGGGAGGCGAAAAGTTCATGCCGCCGCTCAATCTCATGGGTTACCCAGCGCAGAAGTTGTGAGGCTTTGTCGGTTATCGGGCAGATGAGGTGCGGGAGACGCTGGTAGAAGTGCAGCTCAGAGTCTGCCGGGCCGGCAAGAAGAAGGATTAATTCATCGGGCGAATAACTGCAGAGCAGAGAGAGTAGGGCACTGTGGAGCGCCGAGTGCTTTTCCTCTTGCTTATCTGATGAAATGACGAGATGCCCTTGCCTGCCTAAATGATAAAAGTACGGTGTGCTTGGATTGAGATACCCCAATGCCAGCGGAATGAAAGCTGCTCTTTCGGAAAAGAGCTTATCTTGTACCAGATTGCATAAGCTCATAGCAGGCGTAGCATCCGGAAGGGCTAAGGAGGGAAGTTTATATTCTCTCTTCATGGTAATGGGGAGTAAACTTGGGAAGCAGGCTTAGCTGTGAGAAGGCTGTATGCTCTGAATTTGTACGCTGCCGTCAGCCAGTTGAAGGGTGGCCGTGCTGCCGGGAGGAAGCTCGGCTGTACTGCGTGCAAGTCGGCCTGAAGGCGTGTGGACGAGGGCGAAGCCACGCTCTAGTGCCTTTTGTGGGCTGGCAGCATCCAGTCGCGCGCTGTATACCTGAAGGGCAGCCTGTGCGGTGGAGAGCCGAGTGGCTGCAGTGTTTGTGATGTGCTGTTGCGCCGCGGTGAGGGTGGCATGAGCCGCGGTGAGGCGTGTGCTGAGTGTGCGAGGGGAAATTTGGGCGGAGAGCACTTCCAGCCGGGAATGTGCGGCTGTGGTTTTCTCGGTAGTGGCGGTATACAGGGCGTTTTCCAAATCGTCCAGCCGCTGGGCGAAGGGGGCCAGTGTGAGCAGCGGGGTGCCGAGCGGACCTTGGGTGATGAGGCGCAGGCGCAGGCGAGCTGTCTGCAGGGCGCGGCTAAGGCTGTGCTGCAGGGTATTGCTCAGTTGCTGAAGGCGCTGCCGGAGAGCGGGGCCATCCGGTGTGGTGAGTTCGATGGCGGCGGTGGGAGTGGGCGCGCGTAAATCAGCCACAAAGTCGGCAATGGTGAAATCTGTCTCATGCCCCACGGCGCTGACAATGGGGAGGCGGCTGGCGGCTATGGCGCGCGCTAGCTTTTCTTCGTTGAAACACCAGAGGTCCTCCAATGAGCCGCCGCCTCTCGCGATGATGAGGTAATCCACAGCGGGGAGCCCGTAGCGCTCCGGCTCGTTCCAGCGGCGTATGGCTTCAGCCAGTCCATGTTCAGCTCCTTTGCCCTGTACCTGAACGGGGAGCAAATAGGCTTGCAGCCAAGGTGCACGGTTTTCCAACCGGTGGCGCATATCCTGTATGACGGCACCGGTGGCGGAGGTGATGAGACCTACACTCTGCGGGAACGCCGGTATGGGCTTTTTGCGCTCGGGGGAGAAGAGCCCCTCAGCTTCCAGCCGGAGCTTCAGCTCGTCAAATTGGCGGCGCAGGTTTCCGAGCCCGGCTTCCTTTACGCTGCTTACAATGAATTGCAGCGAGCCTCGGCCTTCCCACACAGTGGCTCGCCCACTCAGTTCCACCTGAAGCCCATCGCGCAGGCGTACCCGAGAGTATGCTGCCTGATAGCGGTACAGAACACACTGCAGCTGCGCGGTGGCGTCCTTCAGGGTGAAGTATATGTGGCCGCTGCCGGCTGCCTTGCAGGAGCCGATTTCTCCCATTACGCGCTGTTCTCCTACCTGGCCTTCAACGGCGTATTTCAGGCGGGTTACCAGCTCTGAGACGCTCAGAGGCATGGGCGGAGGTTAGTCCTGGGGTACAAGGGCGGAGTTCGGATCCAGCCACTCGGGGTCATAGCCCTTAGCGTAGGAGAAGAGGTCGCGATGGATGTACTCGTAGTACAGCTCGCGTTGTTCTTCATCCAAGCGTTCCCATATGGCTACGTTTAGGGCACGGGCTACCTTCTGCATCATTTTCAGGGTGAGCTGGCGGCCTTGGCGTGCCTTCTGTACCTGCTTGTGAGTAAGCTGCTCCAGGGAGACTGTGACCAAATCATGATTTTCCAGCCCCCAGGCCAGCATGATGCTGTCGATGCGCTGAGTGCCGTGATTGCGTTCGTTTTCTTCGTTCATCTTTAAGGATTGGTTTGTTTAATGTGGCGGTGCCGCCGCTCGTTGGAGCTGCGGCACCGGAAGGAGGTTAATAGCCGGGAATGTGGCGTACATAGAAGCCACCGCACCGGCGCGGGGTTGTGTACCAGCGCGGGCCTACTCCGCGGCCGCTGCCGGAGGTGTCAAAGCGTAAGCCTGCCACCATGAGGAAGACGTGTCCTCGTTTTGTATAGAGTGTCAGCCAGTTGCCTCTGCCGGGGCGGCCCCAGTGGAGGAATGTGTGGCTTGTGGGATTGGTGCTACGGTGGAGTAGTCCGGCCTCGCGCAGCACGAAGGCTGTGGCGCCGGAGCAATCGTAGGCGGAGTCGATGTGACGACCGTGTCCGCCACCGCGGCGATACGGTTTGTTGATGATTCTGTTACCTGCGGCAATAACGCGCCTAATGCGCGCCGGGGCATGTCGGGGTGCAACGGCCCTACCATTACGCAGCACGTACGCTGTGTACCCTTCACGGTACTGGTAGCGCGGCGTATATGCGTTCTGTCGCATCTGATGCTGTGAACACCCGCACAGCATCAGCAGCAATACAGAAAGCAGTAGTGCTGATATGTGTCTCATATGTGAGCTAAAACGGTACGAGGAGATTGTAACACAATTCTATCAATTAGGCAAGTGAAATAAGGAAAAAGCTTCGCGCATGCGCGTAAATAGTCGCGAGCGCGAGCGCGAAAGACGCGGAATATGCTCGACACGCAGCTCTAAGTTCGTTAAACTCAAAACAGATAGAAGAGCAATGAATGAGAGACAAGGAGTGAAATCCGCGGCGGGGCGGATAGTGAGCATAGATGTGCTGCGCGGGTTCGATATGTTGTTACTGTGTGGTGGTGCGGCTGTTATTTTAAAGTTTTTGCAGTGGCAGTGTGTGGGCGGTTTGCCCGGGTGGTTGGAAGGGCAGTTTGTGCATGCTGAGTGGGGCGGCGCTTTTACTTGCTGGGATTTGGTCATGCCATTGTTCATTTTTATTACCGGTGCGAGCATGCCCAGTGCTTTTGCAAAATACCGCCGGAAGGGCGGTGAGCACTGGCGGCGTGTGACGTGGTGGCGTGTACTGAGGCGTGTGTTGTTGCTTTTTGTGTTGGGTATGCTGGTGCAGGGGCGACTGGCGAGCGCAAGTCCGGAGCGGATGAGTTTGTTCTGCAACACACTTCAGGCTATCGCAGAGGGGTATTTTATAGCGGCGCTGGTGCTGATGTTCAGCGCGCGGCTGCGCACTAAGCTTTTGGTGAGTGTGGCGTGCATGGTGCTGTATTGGGTGTTGCTTCGGTTTGTACCATATTCCGGGCAGCCGGGCGGGCTATTTGAGCCGGAGAATAATTTGGCAATTTATGTGGATTGTCTTTTGCAGGGGGACTGGCAGGATGGAACGTCCTATAGCTGGATTCTGACGGCTTTTTCATTCGGGGTACTTACGCTGATGGGGTGTGCATGTGGACAGCTCATGGCTGAATATGGCGGGCGCCGTGCAGTTCTGTGGATGACGGGTGGTGGGGTGTTCTGCTTAGTCACTGCCTGTTTGCTGCAGTTTGATACTCCGCTTATCAAGCATATTTATACCACAACCTGTGTTTTGTGGGCAGGTGGGTTTTGTGTACTGTTGATGGCTCTTTTTCACCTGCTCTTTGACTGTTGCGGCGCTGTTTTTTCCCGTGTGGCCTATCCGCTGCAGGTGGTGGGGTGTAATGCTCTGCTGGCTTATTTACTCACTGAAATTCACGGCCCGTGCGGCAATAGCCTGTGGTGGGCTGCTACTCATCCTCTCCTCTATGGGCTTGCTGAGCAAGCGGGGGAAGGTGGGGCTTTTGTGCATGCTCTGCTGGAATTGATTTTGCTCTGGCTGCTGCTGTGGGTGTTGTACCGCCGCAAGGCTTTTCTCCGCGTGTGAGAAGTTCGTTTTGAGTGTAAAAAAGCCGCTGCGCAGTGAGCGCAGCGGCCATATGTAAGGTTCGGTGATAACCGGGGCTGTTTTTTAGACGAGGCCCTGATCAATCATGGAGTCAGCCACCTTCACGAAGCCTGCGATATTGGCACCGGCCACATAGTTGGTGAAGTCGCCGGTGGAGTCCGGGGAGTACTCGTGGGCGTGGTTGTAGGCGTTCTCGTGAATGTTCTTCATGATGCCGAAGAGCTTCTCGTCCACCTCCTCGGCGGACCACTTGAGGCGCATGCTGTTCTGGCTCATTTCCAGACCGGAGGTAGCTACACCGCCGGCGTTGGCAGCCTTAGCCGGACCGTAGAGAATCTTGGCCTGAAGGTAGGCGTTGATGCCGTCCAAGTCGGTGGGCATGTTAGCACCTTCAGCCACGAGCTTACAGCCGTTCTTGATAAGGGTGGCAGCTTCAGCACCGTTGATTTCGTTCTGCGTGGCGCAGGGGAAGGCGCAGTCGCAGGGCACGCTCCAGGGGCGCTGACCTTCGAAGTACTGGGCGCTCGGGAAAGCGTCAGCGTACTCCTTGATGCGGCCGCGGCGAACATTCTTGAGCTCCTGAATCCACTCGAGCTTCTCAAGGGAGATACCCTCGGGGTCAAAAATGTAGCCGTTGGAGTCGCTCATGGTGACGGGCTTGGCTCCGAGCTGGTTGAGCTTCTTCACGAGGTACTGGGCCACGTTGCCGCTGCCGGATACCACGCACACCTTGCCCTGCAGGTCGTCACCCTTGGTAGCGAGCATGTTCTGGGCGAAGTATACGGTGCCGTAACCGGTGGCTTCCGGGCGGATGAGGGAGCCGCCCCAGTTCAGGGACTTGCCGGTGAGTACGCCTGTGAACTCGTTGCGAAGGCGCTTGTACTGGCCGAACATGTAACCGATTTCGCGGGCACCCACGCCGATGTCGCCGGCGGGTACGTCTGTATCCGGGCCGATGTGGCGCTGCAGCTCTGTCATGAAGCTCTGGCAGAAGCGCATTACTTCAGCGTTGCTCTTGCCCTTGGGGTCAAAGTCAGCACCGCCCTTGCCACCGCCCATGGGCAGGGTGGTGAGGGAGTTTTTGAAAATCTGTTCGAAACCGAGGAATTTGAGGATACCCAGGTTCACGGAGGGGTGGAAGCGCAGGCCGCCCTTGTACGGGCCGATGGCGCTGTTGTACTCCACGCGGTAGCCACGGTTCACGTGAATCTTGCCGTTGTCATCTGCCCAGGGCACTCGGAAGATGATGGTGCGCTCAGGCTCTACGATACGCTCGAGAATGCAATTATCCTCGTATTTTTTATTCGCTGCAAGTACGGGGGTAATGGTGGAGAATACCTCCTGCACTGCCTGCAGGAACTCGGGCTCGGCGGCGTTCTTGGCGCGCACCTGCTCCAGCACTCGTGTTGTATAGTCAGACATATAAATGTGGTACGTCTGGGTTCCGCTTCTGCAGGCTTTTTGTCTGCTCTTGGCGGTCAGACGCGCGGACTATAGCAAAAAACTTTCTTTTTGAAAAGACTTTTTTTGTATTTTTTTTAACATTTACCGATTTTCAATCACTTTTTTCGGGTAGAATGCCGCGAAATACCGCATTTATTCTGTCTTAATGCGTCATTTTAGGGGGGAAGCTTATTTACTCCTCTTTCTTTTCAGCCGGAGGGAGGAGGCCAAGGGCGCGTAAATCCTCTGCCAGTTCTTGGACGTCATCCACATTCAGCACATCACTACTGAGGCGTAGGGTGATTCCGGCCGCTGTGCTGAGAGTGAGGTGGCAGGAGGCGATGCCGTTAGCGTCCGTCTCATCCAAGCTGGCCTGAGTAATGTCTTTTATGGGGAGAGAGTGTGTGCGGTGCAGGTAAACGCAGCGGGTGATAGCTTCAGCGCTGATGCGGTAGCAGAGCGTCACATAATACAATCCCCATACCGTGGCTGCTACGCTCAGTGCAACGGCACCCCAGAGCTGCCATGCAGGTAGTTCTTTATATACGGCACAGTAGATGGTGGCGGCGATGATAAGCAGCACGGAGCTGGCGTACAGCATGGCGTTAGCCGGGCGAATGGTGCGTTTGAGCATGAGAGGCAGGGGATGATGCGTGGTGGGGTAAAAAAGCTGCGGCGGGGAGCTGCCCCCGCCGCAGAGAGATTTCAGGGCTCTTCTGTGCGGAGCCGTATATTAGTGGTTTCTAATGGGCATATCGGTGTGATCACCACCAGGGCGGTACATCACGTCAATGGAGCGCACGGAGCCGCCGCGCGGGTAATCTTCCACTGCGCGGGAGATGTAGGCGGGCATGCCCACTACGCTGTATTCATAGAACTTTCTGATGGGGCCCTGCGGGGAGCGGATGCAGCCGTGCGAGAGTCGACGGCCGGGTACCACCTTGCCCACGTGAAGGCCTACGCCGTCCAGCGTGAGGCGGTGCCAGTAGGGCATGGCAGCAGGGCGGAAGGTGTTGCCCTCTGGAATGCCTTGGCTGGCATCAGCGTTGGAGTTGGTGGTGCGGCCTTGTTCATTCACGAATCTGCCATAGCGGTTAGAGCTGTGGTCCACCTTCTTTTCGAGGATTCGGAAAGTGCCGGTGGGCGTTTCGTGGCCATCCGTACCGGTGGATACGGGCCAGTCCATAGCAACTCTGCCGTTCACATAAACGCGAGCGCGCTGCTGGGGAAGGCAGATGATGATTTTGGAATTATTAGCCGTGAGCTGTGAGAGTAGGCGCTCATCACAGTAATCTCTCATGGTTTTGGGGTAATCCGGCTGAGCCACGAAGTGCTCATAGCTACCGGCCGGGAAGGGGTTGACGTATCCGGGCTGGTCCTTACCCTGCATCGTGAGGGGATTGAAGGTGAGGTAACTCGGATCGGTGGCAAGCATTTGCTGTGCCATACCGGCCTGAGACATGCCGTGCACATTTGCCCTCGGATAGGAGGAGGGTGCACAGCTTGTCATCAGGGCTCCGCCCATAAGGGCGGTGCAGATAATGGCGGTTTTCATAATCAGTTGCGGGGCAGCAGTATCTTCTGGCCGATGCTCAGGCGGTGCGCCTGTTCAGCGGTCATGTTGTTAGCCTGCATTATCTTAGCGATAGTGGTATTATAACGGCGTGCGATGGTGGAGAGGGTGTCTCCCTGACACACGGTGTAATAGGTAGCTGCAGTGGTCACCGGGGGTAGAGCCGCCGCCGGTGCCGGAGTAGCCACGGGGGTAGGAGCTGCGGCGGGGGGCGGTGTTGCTACGGAGGGTGCAGCTGCAGTGGGGGCAGCGGCTCCTGTGGGGATGGTCAGCACTTGGCCGATGCTCAGGCGGTGAGCCTGCTCAGCGGTCATGTTGTTGGCCTGAATCACGCTGCTGAGGCTCACACCATGGCGGCGGGCGATGACGGAAAGAGTATCGCCGGATTGCACCATGTAGGTGGTGGTGGTAGCAGCTGGTGGCTGCGGGGCGCTCTGTTTTTGGCTGAAGGGCCACCAGGAGCTTTCACTCGCGGGCTGCTGAGCAAGGGGCTCAGGCGTGTACGCGGGAAGTGCCGGGGGGGGGGCTGCCGGAGCCGGTGCCGCCGCAGTTACGGGCGGTAGCACTTCCGGTGCGGTTATGGGGGTGGTAGGCTGCAGGGCCACAGCTTCAGTAATGCCGGACCCTGCCTCTACTGTTACGGAATCCTCCTGAGGAGCAGTCATCGTATCGCGGAACCAACTGTAATCCACTCTTTGGCGTGTGATATCACAGGAGCAGAGGGCCGCGCTGATAACAGCGAGTGTTGAGAGCTGAGTAAGTGTAGGTTTCATTCTTGTTCGGATTTATCCGTGAACGAGCAGTTATCTGCGGCGGTTTCTTCTGTTGGAAGTATTGGCCGTGCCGGGGATAATCAGACGGCGGCCGGGGCGCATGCGCATAGCATCACGCTCGGTCATGTTGTTAGCCTTGAGGATGTCTGAATAGGGCACTCCGTACTGCTTTGCGATACCGGCGATGGTCTGGCCGCGGGATACAGTGTGTGTGCGGGCCTGAGCGCTGCTGTTGTTTCTTGACCTACTGGGTTGGTAATCGCGGGGGATGTAACGCACCTTAATCACCTGGCCGGGGTAGATTGTATCGCTAGTCAGCCCGGAGTCACGCTTAATCTGAGCCACTGTGGTGCGGCTGCGGCGGGCAATCACACTGAGGTTATCGCCGGGGCGCACGCGGTAGGTGAGAAGCGTGGGTTCGGTGTAACGACGGCCGTTGCGAGCGTTGTTGCGGGTGCTGCTGTTACGATTGTTACGGTTATTAGAGGCCGTTCTGTTGTTGCGGCTCGTGGAGGTACGAGTGGAAGCGGTGGAGCTGCTCGTACGGGTGGATCTGCTGCTAGTGGCAGAGCTGCGAGTCGACGTTGTCGGCGTGGTTGTGCGGGTCGGTGTCGGGGTGACGGGAGCCACGGCCACGGGGGGCAGCGTGCCGGGAGTATTGGCAGCGATAACCGGTGTGGGCGGCGTTTCTACGATGGTCTCCGTATCACGGTGCACATTGGCTGAGCCGGACTGGTCCGCCATGGTGGGCTGGTTCTGGCGGGCGCCGGAGCCATACACGTCTGCTACGCTTTCGTTCGGTTCCGGGATGGGGAAGTGGTCATGAGTTGTTGCGCCGGCGGATATCTGAGCGCCCCAGCCATCATCCTCATCATCAATCAGCCACGGCGGAATTTCGCCGTCTGCAATGCTATCGCTTGCTATCGTGGCTGACTCGTAGTCGTCTTCGTTTATTCTGCTGCCAGTGCATGAGTTGAACGCCAAAAGCACACAGGCGCTCATGCTGAGCAAGGTGAGTGTTTTCTTCATACAGGTTCAGCGTATCAGATTTTTAAACTTTATGCAAGCTTATAAACTGTCAAATTTTATTAACTGCCTTTCTGTATTCATGAAAATCGGCGCGTCTCCTTTGTGAGACGCGCCGGGAAATATTCAGAGGTTTGCCATTATATTAGTGGCGTCTGCCGCCACCTCTGGCTCCACCGCTGAAACCTCTGCTCGGGCGGCTGCCTCCGCGTGAGAAGCCCGCCGGGCGAGTAGCACCGGATACACGACTCGCAGAGGGGGGGCGCGGCATGCTCATGTTCGGGCGGGCGCTGTGGCTCGGGCGATTGATGGTACCAAGGCTCGGGCGGTTTGCTGTTCCGATGTTCGGGCGGTGGCTCGGGCGGTTTGCTACGCCATGGTTCGGGCGGTGGCTCGGGCGGTTTGCTACGCCGTGGTTCGGGCGGTGGCTCGGGCGGTTTGCTACGCCGTGGTTCGGGGTATGGCCAGGGCGGTTTGCTACGCCGTGGTTCGGGCGGTGGCTCGGGCGGTTTGCTACGCCGTGGTTCGGGCCGTGGCTCGGGCGGTTTGCTACGCCATGGTTCGGGCGGTGGCCAGGGCGGTTAGCTGTTCCGATGTTTGGGCGGTGGCCAGGGCGGTTAGCTGCGCCGTGGTTCGGGCCGTGGTGGTGAATGGGGGCGTGCAGGCCACCTGCGGGGCGGCGCGTGGGATAGTGCCCGTGGCATACGCGGGGCGGTGCTGCCACGCGGTGGATGTGGGGCGGGTAATGCCAGTGGCCGCGGTACCAAGGCGCAGGGCCCCAGTTCGGCACGAAGCAAAGAGCTGTCAGCGCTGCGATGGTGAAAATCGCGGCACCTGTAGACGTATAGCCGTATACCGGCCTGCCGTTATAATATCCGTAAATTGGGAAGCCATTTACATCGTAACTGGCACTCGTCCAGCCCACGGATGCTCCCACGCTTACACCGTGACCATCCGTGGAGAATGAAAGGTTGCTGTATCCGTTCACTGGTGTGACTACACAGGATGTAAGCAACAGCGAGGTGCTTGCTAGTGCAGCGATTGTTATGTGTGCTATTTTCATTTTCGTATTATGTTTTTTTGGGTTATAGCTGAGAGGTGATAGAGTTTTTGAATGTATAAGATTTTGTATACTTAAAAAATAGCAACTATTTATAAAAATGCAAGTATTTTTTGCGTTTTCATGATTTTTTTTGCGGCATTATGCTCGTATGTGGGTGTCATATAGGGATTTTTTGCATTTTAGGCTTGCAAGAAGCGATTTCTTATGGTACAAACTCCCCGCACCCTGTCAGTTGGCGGGGCTTGCGACTGTGTGGTCTCGTGGTGTAAAGGTAGCACAAGAGATTTTGATTCTCTTTGTCTTGGTTCGAATCCAGGCGAGACTATCACAAAAATAGGTTAAGATTAAGGGAGCCGAGCTGAATGCATGGCTCCCTTTTCGTTGTACGACCGACGCGATATGCGCACTGCGGTGAAAGTCCGCGTGGAGCCGTGATGATGCGGAATCCCAGACCTGAAGAACAACTGCGGGGAGGTAACGAACCGTGGGAAAGGAAGTTCGAGGGGAAATCCCGACTGTACGAACAGAAATTGCATATAAGGCCGGATGGATGGACGAGGTTGCAGCGAGTGCCGAAATCCGATACATCATCAAGAATCCATAAGGTAGATGCAGACGGCGCGGGAGGAAAGTAGCATATTCATATTCGGTGAGAACCTGCTAAGGCCTGAAAGGGTGACGGGGAAGAAACGCCCGGAAGCAGGTAGTCAGCAGAGGCATAGTACCCATCCCTTGGTGGGGAAGGCCGAAATCCAACACAGCACAGTACAGCCTGAAACTC
>JAFWZG010000004.1 GCA_017517385.1 Akkermansia sp. | reverse complement strand
CAGGGTATCCGGCGAGGAGAGATAAAAGAGTTGCGGCAGGAACATTAGCTCCGGGACCAATCACACGCCGAGAAACCGCCGTATGCCATAAATGGCACGTACGGTGGTGTGAGAGGGGGACGAAAGTCCCCCTACTCAATTAAAACAAGCTTCTGAAGGGATTAATAAACGTCCTTCTGATAGCGCTTAGCCTTCTTCATGTCAGCCAGATAGGCAGCAGCTCCTTCCTCACTGCGGCCACCCTTGGTGGCAATGATGTTCAGAAGAGCCTTCTCCACATCCTTGGCCATGCGGTTAGCATCACCGCACATGTAAACGGCGGCGCCCTTTTCGAGCCACTCCCAGATTTCGTCAGCGGCCTGCTCCATGAGATTCTGTACGTAAATCTTGTATTCCTGATCACGGCTCCAAGCCACAGAAAGCTTCAGCTTGCCGCTTTCCACGAGAGGTTCGAGTTCGTCCTCGTAGCAGCTGTCGGTTGCCTTGTAGGGATTTCCGAAGAAGAGCCACATGGGACCGGTGGCACCATCAGCCACACGCTGCTGCCAGAAGGCACGGAAGGGAGCAATACCGGTGCCGGGGCCCACCATGATGATGGGGGTGTTGCCGTCCTCGGGAAGACGGAAGTTCTTGTTACTGTGCACGAAGACGCGTACCTTGTCACCGGCAGAGATGCGGT
Organism: Akkermansia sp.; assembly: GCA_017517385.1. Classification (GTDB taxonomy): domain Bacteria; phylum Verrucomicrobiota; class Verrucomicrobiia; order Verrucomicrobiales; family Akkermansiaceae; genus Akkermansia. The sequence goes on along the minus strand of JAFWZG010000004.1, from coordinate 7,035 downwards.
CTGCCATATAGGTAGAGCACACGCCACCACGCAGGCGGTCGCCAGTCTTGTAACGAACGGCGCCCACGCAGAGAGACACCTGACCGGGTACGGCATCAGGGCTGCTGGCAATGGAGTACAGACGCGGAGCCATCTTCCCGAGAATGCCAACAAATGCTGTGGCATCTGCAAAGGTGGCCTTCATTTCGGGATCCTGAGCTACGTCCAGGAGATCTCTCCCCCAGCAGAAATCCTTCAGCGCATCCTTATCCTCAAGAATAGCAGCCAGCTTGTCGCTGCCGGCCACAGCGTTCCACTTATTGAGAACAGCTTTCTTCAAGTTTGTGATATCGTAAGAAGTAGTGAGCGCCTCTTTCAATGTAGCAGTACCACAGGGCGTGGGTACCTCAGCGGCGGCGTCCAGCCCAAGCTCAGCGATAAGAGCGTCCACCAGAGCAGAGTCGTTGCAGGGCAGAACACCCAGAGCGTCACCGGTGACGTAGGTCATCCCGGAGCCTTCCAAGCTGTAATCTACATGGATGGTTTCCTTTGCACTACCGGGTTTTGTTACGGGGCGGACACCCACCACTGTGGCGGGGAACGGATTCTTCATGCTGTATGGTTCCATAGTGTTATAGTGTGTTAAAATGAGAATGAAAAGTTATTGTATTGCTTTAAGTCTGCGGGCCTGAAGGAGTGTGGGTGCCAAAATCTTACGCACAGCGTGGCAGAGTTCGATATCCTGCTCAGCAGCAGCGATAGAGCGACCGGTCAGTTCCGAATGCTCGTAAGCATTCAACTCCGAGGCAAGGCAGTTTTTGAGCGCATTCACGCGGGCGGAGATGAACATATCCAGAGCCTCTCCCACCTTGCGCTTCCATGTATCAAGACGATCTGAAATATCCTTGCGGCCGGAGCGGCGCCACTCCGGCGTCGTTTCATTGTAACTGCAATTACGGTTAATCATTCCCATGAATGCCGTTTCTTTCAGCTCACCCAGCTGCACTGGACTGCAATTCAAAGGAACATCCTTCCAGACATTAAGAATTGCCTTCACATAATCCGTGCGGATTTCCTCCACGCTACGGCGGTCCAGCGTGTTAGCGCAGGATTCCAAAATTTCCTTCTCAAGCTCGGTAAGCTCGCAGATTTTTGCGGGAGCGAGGATGTGCGTCTCTTGCTCGGCAAGGAGATCACCCAAATCATTCTCCACTTTCACTCGAAGGCGGTTAAGTTCCTGAGCGGGCAGGGAACTCTTCTTCCACTCCGTGGGGAAGTAGTTCTCGGAGACTAGCTCAAAGTCCAGAATGGCATCCAGCCTAGTGTTAAGCGTCTGGCGAGCGCGGTCTGCAAGATATCCGCACCGCATGCGGCCTTCGTGCAGGTTATTGCTCTCCACGGCCTCGCGCAGGCGTGCGGAATCCATTAGCTTACGAATGGCTGCCTGAATAGCATGAATATGAGAAATGTGCTCCTGACTCTTGCGGATGAACTCCTTCAGGCGGTCATCAATGCGCTCGAGCGTTTTCAGGAGATAGTCCGAAGAATTGCGGCGCAGCGTAGCACTTGGGTTGCGGAGGTCGGACAAAATCTCATCCACTAGCTCGTTAATGTGCGGGTCTCGCTGGAACTGTGTGGAAGTGCCTTCTGTCACGGGAGCATCAGGGCGGAACGCATTTTCCATTTGCCACCAAGCAAGGCCGGCATTCACCCAGCTGCCGGGAATAACCTTGCGGATGAAGTCGCTGAGCTGCTTCTGGGTATTGTACTGCTGCTTTTCCTGCTGGAGCTGCTGTTCATCTGGAGTAAGCCAGTGCTGAGCCTCGATTCGGTTCTGCACCACACGAATGGGACGCTGAGAGCGCTCCATTGCCGTACGAAGGTACTCACGAGTATCAGGAGTAAGCGCGGCAAAGGAGCTCTGAACCAGCAGGAAATAATCCGCGTTCTCATTCATCCACTCATGCAACTTCTCATCATGCCAGTTGGAGGTAAGGCCGTCCATGCCCGGCATATCCACAATGCCGATTCCTGCCTGCAAAAGCTTTGCCTTAGGCTCCACAAGGAAAATAGCAGCACAGCCCGCACTCGTGTGTCCTTGCGCCCAAGCATCCAGATTAGCTTGGCTCAGATTACGGCGCTCAATGGATACTTTCTCGTCAAAATCATCCGGCGCGACCTTGCGAAGATAGTCAATAACCAGCTCGAACAACTCCTGCTCCCCCAGAGAACCGGCAGCAAGAGGAGAGAAAAGCTCCATACGCTCGGTGCCGTCATCACTGGCCAGAATGACCATAGGAAGACGCGTCGTCTCAATGCCGAGCTTGGTAGCGCAAAGCCCCCTGTGAGCCAGACAATTAGTCAGAGTGGATTTGCCGCTCTTTACCGAGCCGATAGTGGCCATGAGCAGAAGGTTAGAACGAAAACGCGCAAGACTACGCTGAATCTCCCTGCTACTGCGAGCGGTAAGCTGACGAAGATCGGGCGAAGCTTTTACAAGGCCATCAAGTTTAGCGGAGAATTCTTTCGCATCTTGACAGATTTTGTCCAGTTGTGCATCCATCACGTTTATTATATGCTCTCTTACGCTCTGCCGCAAGCAAAAACCACGTTATCACGGGCAGTTATCTAAAGAAAGCTTCAACTTTCATTGAGCATACGATTAAGCTCAGCCACAAGAGAAAGGTCTTCCGGGCTGACATTACCACTGCTGATGCGAGCCTTGATAACATCTATGCGCGCCCGAACAGCCTCGCGGGCTACATGGGAGCAAGCCTGCTGAACGGCAGTATGTGCGTCTGTCAGCTCACGAGGTTCGTTGCTGATTTTCCGGATGGCGGCCTCTTGCTCAGGCGGCAGCCCTGCGGTAAATCGTTCCCAAGCATTCGTGTCACCCGGAATGGGCAAGACTTCCAGCATTCGCTGAAGAATAGGGCCACCGGCCAACATAGCAATGGGCTCTTGCAGCTCTTCAATGTGCTCAATGAGCGCGTGCTGCACATCCGCATTCACAGCAGCAAGGCTGATGAGATCTCGCATAGCGGGATGAAGACGAATAGGACGCACACGAACCGGTGGTGCAGAAGGGGTATATTCATTGCCCGGCATGTAGGAGTCTTCCTCCTCGCTGTACTCAGGCATATCTTCACGCTCAGAACGCGAGCTGTGGGGACTTTCCTTGCGAGAACGAATGATTTCCTCAACGGTGAGGCGGAGATCTTCCAAGCCGGTGTTCAGGCGGCTGGCGAGGTCCGTCACAGCCACACCTCGGCGGATAGCATCGGTAATTTCAGAGGCCAAATCCGCCATGCGAGGGATGAGCGCGGCGCGGGCATTAGCGTCCCCCTGCGCTGCGCGCATTTCAATACCGGCCCGCACCTCCAGATACGGCCGTGCTTCCTCAATAGCTTGGCGAAGAGCATCCGCACCCTGTGAACGAATGAGTGAATCCGGGTCCTCTCCGGGAGGGAGGCAGGCCATATATACGTCCAGCCCTGCCGAGGCAAGCTTGCGGAATGTTTTCTCGCTGGCCTTGATGCCGGCGTTATCACCATCGTAACAAAGGATAGCACGCTTGGCATATTTACGCAGCATGGCGGCATGCTCATCCGTGAATGCCGTGCCGAGGCCGGCCACAGCATTACGGATATCTGCCTTCTCATGGCAGGCAATAACATCTAGCTGGCCTTCACAGACCACCACCGTCATGCCAGCCTTTCCGATAGGGCCGGTAGCTTTCCAGAGCCCGAACAAGAGTTCGCCCTTGCGGAAGGCTACAGTCTCAGCTGTATTGACGTACTTGCGTGGGTCTTGTCCTTCCGCCATAATACGCCCGGAGAACCCCACAACTTCGCCTCGCACGTTGTGAATGGGGAACATAAGGCGATCCTTGAAAACAGGATACGTGCCGCGTGGGCTAGTGCCAAGCAGGTAGGCTTCCGTCAGAATACGGGGTTCTACATTAGAAGCTCCGGCCAGTTGCTGCAAGGGACGGAAATCAGGTGGAGCCCAGCCGAGCTGCCATGCTTTGGCTATCTCGATATTAAACTCACGCTGCTTCAAGTAGGCGCGTACATGGTCTGCCTCTTTGCTGCGGCAAAGCTGGCGGTGGTAGTATTCCGCGGCGAGGCTGTTCACCTCCACCACCCGGCTCCGAAGCCAACGGCGGCGCGCCATTTCCGGGTTCTCCTCCTCCTCGACTACGGGTATTCCGTAAATATCCGCCACGCGCCGCAGAGCTGTCGGGTAATCGAGGTTCTCGAACATCATGATGAACTTCACCGCATCGCCTCCCACGCCACAGCCAAAACACTTAAATGTCTGGCGTGCCGGATTTACGCTGAAGGATGGAGTCTTCTCATTGTGGAAGGGGCAGCATGCCTTCCACGCATTACCTGCACGCCGAAGCTGAATGTAGCGCCCCACGATGTCCACCACATCGGCGGCATCCTTGATTCGCGCTACACACTCTTCGGTAATTCTCGGCATGCAATAATCAGCTGATAAGATTCTCTAAATGCTGAACAAAGCTGGGATAGGACGTGTTGATATTCGCGCAGTTCAGCAGCGTTGTCTCGCCGGATGCGTTCAATCCGGCCATCAGGAAGCCCATGGCAATGCGGTGATCATGGTAGCTATCCATCACAGCACCATGAAGGGGAGCACCGCCGGTAATGACCATACCATCCTCAAATTCTTCCACCTCAGCGCCCATTGCACGGAGGTTGTTGACGGTGGTCGAAATGCGGTCGCTTTCCTTCACACGCAGCTCAGCCGCATTGCGAATAGAAGTGTTACCTTCAGCGAAGGCAGCGGCCACGGCAAGCACGGGAATTTCATCAATGAGATTCGGTATTTCACTCTTCTGGATTTCCGTGCCAACAAGTCGTGTAGCTGTACGGACTGTGATATCACCAAACGGCTCGCCATTCTCCTGAGTGACAGAGATGTTAATATCAGCCCCCATGCGGCGAAGAACATCTATAATAGCCGTGCGGGTGGGGTTCAAGCCGACATGGCGGAGTGTGATGTCGCTGTTCGGCACCACGCTGGCAGCCACCAGCCAAAAAGCGGCGGATGAAATATCACCGGGGATGATAATGTCCTTAGCAGTGATACGGGCAGGGCCATGAGTGGAGATATCCAGCCCATCTTCCGACACCTTGCAGGGTACACCGAAGTGAGCGAAAAGGCGCTCGGTGTGGTCACGCGTTATGGAGGGCTGGTGAACGGATGTTTCACCGGGAGTAAGCATGCCGGCAAGAAGCACCGCGCTTTTTACTTGCGCGCTGGCCATGGGCAAGTCATAATGAACAGGCTTGAGAGCACAGCCTTCAATGCTAAGCGGCGCACAGCCCGGCTTTTCACCGCAAGCCGTAATGCGGGCTCCCATCAGGGCAAGAGGGTCAATTATTCGCTTCATCGGGCGGCTGCTCAATGAGGGGTCTCCGTACATACGGCTACTGAACGGAAGAGCGGCCAACACACCTGCCATCAGGCGCATGCCGGTGCCGGAGTTTCCGCAGTCAATATCCTTAGCCGGTGCTACCGGTTGCATGGCAGTGCCGGTCAAAGTGAAGTTTTCCGGTGCATCTCCGGGGACAACCGTAGCACCGAGCTGCTGCATGGCTCGCAGCGTGTTCATGCAGTCCTCACTGCAGAGGTAGTTCTGCACCTTCATGGCTCCCTCTGCCAAGGCTCCGAGAATAGCTACACGGTGGGAAACGCTCTTGTCTCCCGGCACAGTTATTGTGCCGCGCAAGCCATTCTCAGCCTTGCGAACGGTAATGGTATCAATTGACATTGGTCTGAATGCGTTTTTTTGTAAATCCTTCGCGCACAGCGGCGGCAAACCATGCGGTAATAGCCTGTTCCCGCTTCACACTTTCCATGGAGGTACGGATACTCTCACGGCACTCTTCAAGCGTGAGTTCGCGTGCCGGTGTAATCTCGTCTGCCAGCAGAATATGCCAGCCCCAGCGGCTCTGTGCCAGAGTAGGCACCCCGGCCGGTATGGCATTATCCCCGAAAAGCGGTAACTCAGAGAGCGGCCTTTCGGCCGTATCCGTTATAATTCCAAGCTCACCACTCAGAGGAGCCGTACGGGCGTCATCACTGTGCGCTCGAGCCAGCTCGGCAAAATCTTCACCGGCCTGAAGACGGCTGAGAATGCCTTCTGCTTTCTGCTGTACAGCGGCGGCCTCCTGATGAAGCGAGGCACAGAAGATGTGGCGAACACGGCGAGTAGCCGGGGCCGGTAGCTCGGATTTCAGCTGATTAAATACGCGCTCCACGTCCTCATCACTCACAATGCAATAAGAAGCAATAGCCTTTTCCAGCAATGCGGCCGAACGTAAAGAAACTTCTAGTCTATCCGTGTACTGCTCGCGGTTGGTATATCCCTGACTATGCAACCATGCTTCAAACTGCTCAGGCGTGCGAGCACGGGACGCAAGGCGAGCAACCTCAGCCTCAGCAAGCTCACGGAAGTGCGGCAGCCGGGTATCATTATAGCGTGTGCGGATAAGCAGCAGTTTCGCTCTCACAAGCTCCATAAGCATGGAGGCACGCCTTGCTGCCTGAGGGGCAGAGCGGCCGGCAAGTGCATCCTGTTCAGCCTCGTGGCGGTTCAGCTGAGCCCGGGTGATAGGTTCACCATACACCACAGCCACAAGCTCATCCGGGGATGGCGGCTCAGGGCGATTTCCGTACATGAAATGCCACAGTGGGCCATGCCATGCCAGCAAATCAATGCCAAGGTACAGCAGAATAGCGCCAAAAACGGTCAGCTTTATGGTGTTAAACTTGAGGGAGGAAAGCTTCACGCGGCCATTCTACAGATTTTCAATCATCTTTGCAACCAAAAAGCATGCCAGCCAAAGGCGTTTCGGAGCGCCTAATCTTCGCTGGAATCATGCGCATTGCCTCAAAAATCCAGTCACCGAACTGACACTTCCCACGAGTTCGGCTGACACGTGAAAAGCTGGATGCCTCATAAATCAGGCACTAATATATACACATGTCACTCAGAATGAGTAAACAAGCAATAGTAGAGTT
>JAFWZG010000069.1 GCA_017517385.1 Akkermansia sp. | reverse complement strand
GTATGGAGGTATCAAAGGTGAATTGTTCTTCGAGTTGCTGATGCGTCAGCGGATAACGCGAGAAATAGTCTGCTCTATCGGCACGGCGAATGATGGGGCGATGCGCCTTGGCATACTGAATGGTGCGACGCTGGTAATAGATACCGTTCAGTTGATAAAGGTATGGCTCAAAGGAGCAAGCTTTTGAACCTGTTTCATACCGCACTTTAAATCCATCCGAGGTTTCTGCCGGACGATGCGGAAAGTGGTGGTCAACCATAGCCACTCGGGCATCCGGCGGCGTTACCAGTTCGCGCAGGTTGCAGGTAAGAGGCTGCTCAAAGCAACAAGAGCTCAGCCCCACCGCCGCAAGGGACAGGGCTGTGGTGGCAAGGATTCGGGGGATGGTGGGCATGGTCATATTGTTATGACTTTTTCTCTGAATCATTCTGAGATATCAGCGTCTGCTCGGTTTTTCACCTTCTATTTTTATGCCGGCTCTTTGGGCTTGCAGACATATTTCGAGAATATTGTATCGGTTACGAGCATGAAACAACAATTCTTGCACTTCCGGCGAGAGTTGAAGTTCCGTGTAGCAGTAATCCGGGAGGAAAGGAAGAGCCCCCTTCTGCAATATGTAATGAACAAGGGAGCTGTCATTTCCAACCAAAGCTGCATACAGGGGCGAGGCGTATAAACCGTCCTGTGTCCAGTATGTATCATTTATTTCATCAGGATACAGCTCGATTCGCTCAATCAGGCACCTGCGTGCTGCCTCTGTTTTTTCAACGTGTTCTTGTTCTGAGAGTCGCGATTTAGTATTTCTCGCTTCTTCAATTGCTTCTATGTACAGGCGACAAGCTTCTATGACGTGTCCTTGATATCGTTCCTTATCAGTAGCTAAATATGAAGATTCATCCAAATTGCCTGGATAGATGGCTCCATCTGCTCTAGCAGGCGATGCGTATGCCACCGCAAGGCACAGGGCTGTGGTGGTCAGGATTCTGTGGATGGTGGCATTGCTCATAATGTTTTCTCCTGGATTTGCTTCTGAGGTAGATGTGGTTACATGGGGTCAATCCTGAAGGGGACAGACAGTCCGACCTTATGTCCTTGGAACGCAAATGGGTGTTTGTCAATGAGGGTGGCAGTACCCGCCGATGCTGTATTAAATTGCAGGTGCCAGCGGGAGTAACCGTAACCATCATGAACCTGACCCGAAGCTGAGTTGATGCGGCTTTCTTCGTAAAACTCTGCTTTTTCCGGCGAATAAACGTAATAAATTTCCTGCCAGATTTGCCGCTCAGTTCCGTCGGTTAAAGGGGTGAAACGAGAGGATTTGCGAACAACATGACTATCCGCGAATTCGAAGCGCATTTCTGTATCATCTAGTCTCAGTACAAGGGCTTTTCCGCTGAGAAACGCTGACTCTGGCATCTGCAGACAGCTATTCACCCCCACCGCCGCAAGGCACAGGGCTGTGGTGGCAAGGATTCGGGGGAATGAGAACCTGGAATTCATGTTGAGGGAGACTGGGGCTGGGGAGTTGATTCCGGCGTTGCTACCGTCTCCGGGGCATTCTGCGTGCAGTAATCGTAAAGCTCATATATGGCGCTAAAGGGTAACGCAACAACCGCGCCCCCCACCAGCAGGGCGTTACCGGCAATGGTCAGCGGAGCATCCACAGCCACCGCCATGATAGCTCCCAGCGGGTAGGCGTAGTATTTGTGAGCATCGGTGTGGGGCTCATAGCCTTCTCCTTCTGAAATGTAATGGGCTCCATTTCCACGCTCTGTCAGATGAACGGCACCGGCTGGCAGAGAGGACAGGTAGGGCGAGCTCCCGGGGTGGCGCCATCTCACAGAAACGGCGTTATCCCGGTGTCGTTCCGGGTTCTCTCGCCGGTTTCGCTGTAAATCTGCTCTTAGCTCCGAAAAACTCTGGCTTATCTGAATGTATATTGGCTTGCCGCTATTCGTAACCGGGGTGTAGTGCGAGTAACCACCGCCTCGAATACACAGCATATTTCCCTTCCAAGCGTTCGAATAGTCTCCGCGTGCCTGACCAACAAAGCCCTTGGCATACACGGTGTCGCCCACGCGGTACAGTTCTATGTTTTCCTCATCCTGAACCCAATATGCTTCATCTATGACTTTGGCGCGCTGCCACGCATATTGATGCAGAGTCGAATAGCACGAGCTCAGCCCCATCGCCGCAAGGCACAGGGCTGTGGTGGTCAGGATTCTGGGGATGGTGGGCATGGTCATCACAAGGAGTGTATTTGTTACGTCAGTTATGCAGGGGCTCGTAGATGGCATCCACCAGCCAACCGATAGGGGTGGCAACGATAGTGAGCGGAATATCCGCAACATAGGCAAGCCAACTCACGGGGCGTAGGATGTAGTTCTTACAGGTGCGGCGGG